>NZ_SMMB01001149.1 GCF_009711365.1 Xanthovirga aplysinae
CCCCGTAAATTAAACTAAAATTTACAAATTCAATAAAAAAATGACAAAAGAAAACCTAAGTTCGGAAGCCCTAAAGTCTTTTTTCCAGAAATTAAACTTAGTTTATTCCCTGTTAATGGCAATTCCACTGGTTTTATTTGGCTGGAGATATTTGGAATTGCAAAAAGATGATTTACTAACTAACACCATTGGCACTCCTGATCAACAAATTTGGGTCATAATTGCCCTTTGCTTGTCCTTATTAATAGTTTTGTACGCCTACTTTCATTTTCGAAAGAAGACTAAAAAGGCCAGGAACCTTCCTTCTTTTAAATCAAAACTAGCCGCCTATCAGTCATCCGCAAAAAAAATGTACACCTATTTATTTTTTGGAAGTTTATTAGCTACAGGCATGCTTCATTTCACTCATGAGCAAGCTTCAGCTGCTCTCTTTGCACTAACTTTATTTCTCTTCTCCGTAAACCGACCTTCTGCAGAACATGTAGCAAAATCCCTTCGACTAAAAAAGGAGGAGCTCTTACTTTTAAAAAAGAATGCTATTTAAATTTAAATTAGGAAATGTGTAACTATAAAAACCCCAATGGTTCATTCTTAATTTAACAACCAGGGAATACCAGGGTCAGAATTAATAGGAATAATGGAATATGGGATCTTTGATTTGTCCAAGAAGTTTTTCCCTTAAAAACATAAACTTTTACCCCAAAAAAAACACGAATTCCACCAGTGGTTAACCAATAAAATTCGTGTTAAGTAAATTCTTTTAATAGGCCTTATTGGCCATTTTTATTTTAAAGAGTAGAAAAGAAAGCCACAAGGGCTCACTAAGTACTAAAAAAACTCTTTCATTTTCTCAAAAAAACCTTTTTCCTGCTTTCCTGGATTTGGCCTAAAATTATCAGATTCACGTAAGGATTCCATCAACTCTCTTTCTTTTTTACTCAACTGTTTAGGAGTCCAAATATTCACATGAATCAATTGGTCACCCTTTCCATATCCCTCGATATCCTTAATTCCTTTTCCTCTAAGCCGCAGGATCCTTCCACTTTGTGTTCCGGCATCAATTTGAATTTTCACCCGGCCTCCCAAAGTTGGCACTTCCAAACTAGTTCCCAGAGCGGCATCAGCAAAGTTAACATACAACTCATAAATGATGTTGTTGCCTTCCCGCTTGAAGTATTTATGATCTTCCTCTTCAATCACAATTAGGAGATCTCCTGCTTCACCACCTCTTGGAGGAACATTTCCTTTACCGTACATAGAAAGCTGCATGCCTTCACTTACGCCAGCAGGTATTTTAATATTGATGACTTCCTCTTTCACCTGACGGCCATCGCCATGACAAGTAGTACATTTGTCAGTCACAATTTTTCCTTCTCCATTACAGGTAGGACAGGTTCCACTGGAAACCATTTGGCCCAACATAGTATTCATCACCTTACGTACCTGACCGGAACCCTGACAGGTGGAACAGGTCTGAAAAGAAGATCCATTTTTGGCCCCGTTGCCCCCACAAGTGCCACAGGAAGCCTGTCTTTTCACCTTAATCTTCTTCTCTACGCCATCAGCAATTTCTTCAAGAGAAAGTTTAAGTTTAATTCTCAGGTTTGAACCTTTTCTCACTCTTCTTTGACCTCGGCCTCCGCCTCCTCCAAAGAAGCTTTCAAATCCGCCGCCACCAAAAATATCTCCAAATTGAGAAAAAATGTCCTCCATATTCATTCCGCCGCCACCAAAACCCTGGCCACCGCGCATACCTTCATGACCAAAGCGGTCATATTGCTGCTTTTTTTGAGGATCACTTAATACTTCATAAGCCTCAGCTGCTTCTTTAAAATTCTCTTCTGCCTGTTTATCTCCAGGATTTTTATCGGGGTGAAATTTAATAGCCACTTTACGGTAAGCTTTCTTAATTTCTCCTTCGGAAGCATCCCGGCTAACACCTAATATTTCGTAATAATCTCTTTTAGCCATAATTATGCACCAGTTACAACTTTAGCGAATCTGATCACTTTTTCGCCCAGAAAATATCCCTTCTCAATAACATCAACGATTTTACCCTTCAGTTTTTTATCTTCTACAGGAATCTGTGTAATAGCCTCATGAAAATCTGGGTTAAAGTCATCCCCTTTAGCAATTTCCATTTGTTTTAAACCTTTTTGTTCTAACGTTTTTTCAAACTTATTACGAACAAGCTCCACACCCTCCTGCAGACCTTTGGCTTCCTCCTTACCTTCCATGGCTCCCAAAGCTCTTTCGAAATCATCAATCACAGGCAAAAGATCAGTTAATAAACCTGCATTGGCAGTTGAAACTAATTCCAGTTTCTCTTTGGCTGTTCTCCTCCTAAAATTCTCAAAGTCGGAGTATATACGAAGGTATTTATCTTTGTATTCTGCCAATTCAGCACTAAGCTTTTCTGTTTCGGAAACTTCTTGCTTTTCTTCCGCAGCTTCAACTTTCTCCTCAGCTGCTACAGTTTCCTCATTTTTCAATTGCTGCTCTTCTTCCTGCTTTTCTACTTTATCTTTCACTGACTGATCGTTTGATTGGATTTCTTGTTCTAAATCCTGGTGTGTATTTTCTGTCATTTTTTTATTTTTTTTCTTACGCATTAGTCACTCTCCTGTTTGACGATACCTAAAAAAACAAACTGGCACAAACTTCAGAATCCGTTTCAATTATACTGCCAAAGTCTATCTTATAGCCTTTTCATGACATAATGACATTAAGTTACCAACGGGAATCCATTCAGAGTCACTTTCTTCATCCCTTATGAAAACACCAAATGAGATATATTATTGTTTGTTAGGCAATTGATGAAAAAACACTAACATTCAAACAATAGGTTCTTTCATTCTTTTCTATCAATCCTGTATTTTACTTTGAGTTTTCTTTGAGTTTTCTTTGACCTGGTTGGAAAGCATTAACATTTTTCTTAATCATTCAATGCTTTCCAAATCATATCCTTCAATTCCATCAGCCCTTGGTCTGCCACCGAAGAAATAAACAATGTCTGAATTCCTTCTGGAAGTGTTTCACGGATTTCCTGCTTCAATTCATCATCAAGCATATCTGACTTAGAAACAGCCAATAAGCGTTTTTTATCCAACATTTCAGGATTATATTTTCTCAATTCATTCAGTAATACCTCATATTCTTTGGAAATATCATCTGAATCAGCTGGAATAAGAAATAACAAAATAGAATTCCTCTCAATATGCCGTAGAAAACGAATTCCCAAACCTTTGCCTTCAGACGCCCCTTCAATAATTCCTGGGATGTCAGCCATTACAAAGGAGCGGTAATCTCGATATGGTACTACCCCCAGGTTCGGCACCAAAGTTGTAAATGCATAATCGGCAATCTTTGGTCGGGCAGAGGAAAGTACAGAAAGTAAAGTGGACTTTCCCGCGTTTGGAAAGCCTACCAAGCCGACATCGGCCAAAAGTTTTAACTCCAATACTACCCATTCTTCCAAACCCGGTTCTCCCGGCTGAGCATAATGTGGTGCCTGATTAGTAGGAGATTTAAAATTGTCGTTTCCTAGCCCTCCTTTACCACCTGGAGTTAGAATAATTTCTTGTCCATCCTCAGTGATTTCAGCCTTTAACTCTTCTGTTTCAAAATCTTTGGCGACCGTACCCAGCGGCACTTCAAGGATTACATCTTGTCCATCATGCCCCGTTTTCCGGGCTCCTTGCCCTCCTTGTCCATTTCCAGCTATTACATGTTTCTTATATTTCAAATGCAGTAAGGTCCATAATTGAGCATTCCCTCTCAGGATGACATGCCCCCCTCTTCCTCCATTTCCTCCGTCGGGACCACCTTTTGGAACGTGTTTCTCCCGTCGAAAATGTACTGCCCCTCTACCTCCGGAGCCTGATCGAGAACAAAACTTGATGTAATCAATAAAGTTTGACACTGCCTGATTCCTTTAACTATTCTTTTATTTAATTACGAATTTAGATCCTTATTTGTCTGAATTTAGGCCCTCATGAAAAAAGGATGATAAGGCAATACCTTTATCATTTCCTACTGGTTCAGGTTCCTTATCTCAACCAACAATCATTAAACGTTTCTTTAACTTATGAAGCTTCAAAAAAGATTGTTTAAATGCTTTGTTGCAAGTGATTGATTGATAAGAGATACAATAAGTGGTTTCTCTACAACAGGATCAAAAAGAAGATGGTTGGCCAGTGGCCAACCATCTTCTTTTTAAAAAAATATCATTTTCCTTTTCAGCACAAAGGGCAAATCAGTTGGCACTAAAAGCCTCAATCTCTGCACATATATTACCAAAAATCTCCTCTATAGGTCCTACTCCATGAACACTGACTAATTTTTCCTGAGTTTTGTAGTAATTAGCTACAGGTAAAGTTTCTGCTTTGTATACTTTGATACGAGTGTTTATTTTTTCTTCATCTTGATCGTCCACTCTACCTGACGTCTTTCCTCTTTCCCGGATCCTGGCCTTCAACTCCTCATCAGGAACTTCTAAAGAAACCATTCCATCAATTTGATCACCCTTCTTTTGCAATAAAGCATCTAAAGCCTCTGCCTGAGTAACTGTTCTAGGGAAGCCATCAAAAATAAAACCTTTTGCCCCGTTAAGTTTACTTTCGGTAATCTTTTCATCAACCATCCCAATAACCACCTCATCAGGCACCAGATTTCCCTCATCCATAAAACTTTGAGCCAATTTCCCCAATTCGGTTCCTTCTTTCAGGTGTTTTCTGAAAAGGTCTCCGGTAGAAATGTGGGTAAGGTTAAATTTTTCGATCAATTTTATACTTTGTGTGCCTTTACCGGCTCCCGGAGGGCCAAATAATACTATATTAAGCATGATATTCTCTAAAATATTTTAAATTCTGAATTTGCAAGTCCTAAATATAACACTTTCGTCAGCGAATTACCCAATAATATAGGGGTGGCTCAAGCAAAAGTTTACAAAAGGATTCTTAAAAAAAAGAATGTAGCACCAAATTACTCTTTCAACACTCTGGACATTGATCATTGAAACAAGCTCCTATCTTCCCAACTCTAACTCAATGGTTCAAATTGTTATATCCTTGAAAAAAATGCTTTTTCACCTCGGAAAAAGGTCCTACATGAGAGTTCATAAATTTAACAATTTCATATCATAATTGAATGTTACTCCTTCAATTGATATATATCTCTAAGGTTTCTTCCATACCCATCATAATCAAGCCCATACCCTAACACAAAACGGTTGGGAATTTCAAAACCCACATAGCGAATATCTAAATCCGCCTTTAAGGCCTCTGGTTTATACAATAAGGAACAGATACTGATAGATTTAGGGCCCAGCTCTTTAAAATCAGTAATTAGATGTTCCATAGTTCGACCTGTATCTACAATATCTTCAATCAGAATAATATTTCTGTTAAAAATATTCTGTTGTAAGCCCACCAGCTCCTTGACTTTTCCAGTACTTTGGGTGGCTTGATAAGAACTTACCTTAATAAAAGTAATTTCGGATGGAATATCCACCGCTTTCATCAAGTCAGCGGCAAACATAAAAGAACCATTTAGAATTCCAATAAATAAAGGATCTTGATCCTTAAATTCTTCATTTATTTTTGTGGCAATTTCTCTTGTTCTCTCCAGAATCTTCGCTTCCGAAATATAAACCTCAAACTCCTTATCCTTAACATTCATGCTAATCCACTGATTTATAGTAAAAACACCTTTCTGTTATAAAAGAGCTTGCAAATATAAAGATTTATCTGATTTGAGCGAAGTACCTTTCAAATCTCTCTAACTTTAATTCTACTTGTCTGACCCTAAAACTGTTTTTTTTTACTTTCTCCTCCTTATTTAAATAAATCGGGACTTTCCAGGACTGCTGTTTGATTGACTGATAAGTCAGCAGAGGGAACGTAAAACATTGTATACCTGCCCCTCGGATTACAGATGCTTCATCAAAAAAGCATATAAAGCAATCATTGAAGAGATATCTTTCATATGCACCAACTCATCTGGAGAATGAACATTGGATTCAGGAGCTCCTATGAAACACCAATCGAAGGGATAAGGGGAATTTTGCAACTCTCTGCCATCACTAGCTCCACTACCTTCCACCTCCAATTGAAAGGGGATTCCTGATTCGACGGCAAGATCAATAATTCGGTTCACGTAACTCCTTCTTGGAATACTGCTATCTCGCATGGAAATCACTGTTCCCTCCCCATGGGGCACACCTTCCGTCACCCAGGTTATATCTGAAATAAGGGCCTGCTTAACTCCGAATTTTTCATAAATATATCGGGCCAAATAAGAAACTGTACCTCCTCCATGCTCTTCCCAACAACTAAATACAATAATTCCGTTCTCCAATGTTTCAGCTACCTTTAAGGCATTGTAAATCCCTAGACGATTATCAAGGTAACAAGATTGTACATACTCATCAGTTTCTCTGAAATCGCATTTAAATACCAGGTCTGTACCTCGGTCAATTGCTCTGGGAAAATCATGAGACAGCTGTCCCTCCTCATCCACTTTTAAATTACATTCAATCAGGCTCAGGCTGTCTTTCCCCACCAATTTAAAACCACTTTCAACTTCAGGCCCACCAATAGCTACTAATTGATTATTATATCGAACAGTAAAACCAATACTATCCATATGGGCGAAAATTGCAGTTCGCGGTTTCCCAAATCGTAACATCAAACAATCCTGAAATTCTTCTCCCTGAATAATTTCAGGCTCACAAGCCCAATGAAGTTTATATTTTTCCACATAATCCAACAAAAAAGTCTTCATGCCAACCTCATTTCCTGCTGGCGCATGCACCTTACAAAGCTGCTCTAATAACTGCATTATTTTTACTTTATAGATCAAAAAATTAAAAGTCCAGAAACGTTAATATGATTTCCTCTTATTTAGAATCATATTATCTTACAAACAGAGACTTCTGAATATTTAGAACATGTTTTAAAATTCTCTTTTTGCTACAAATGCTTTTTGAAAAGCAGTACTTCGTTGCTTTTATCACTCTTAGCTTCCAGCTAGGAGCTCAAAAAACACCTCGTTTACCTTTACAAACCTCCACTTTCGCTTAAAAACAAAAAATTCAAATAAGCTCTTACTTCCCAAACATTTTAATCTGTAATTTTGAATGGTTTATTTAGGGTAAAGATTAATACATTTTTATAGTTTGTAAAGATAAAACTTAATCTCTTACACCTTTTTAACCTGAATTTATATACTCTAATTCCTAATTATTAATCCTTTATTTGCTATTTCCCATATTAATTTGCTTAGTTTTGAGCTAATTTTGGGTGAAAAATTAGATAAAACGCAAATCGACCTATATCCATGTTTATTTTAAATAAAGAAAATTCGATTGCTAATCATTTTTTAGCAGAACTCCGGGATGTAAATATACAAAGAGATAGTCTCCGCTTCCGAAAAAATCTTGAACGCCTTGGGGAATTATTGGCCTATGAATTATCCAAAACCCTCCAATATGACCCACACTCCATTCAAACTCCTATGTGCGGTACCTCTGTAGAGCTATTGAAAGAACAACCCGTCCTGGTTACCATTTTACGGGCAGGCCTCCCTTTTTATCAAGGAGTATTAAATTTCTTTGACCAAGCGGACAGTGGATTTATTGGTGCATTTCGGGCCCCAGCCAATACAGAAAGAGGTTTTGAAATTGAAATGGGCTATAAAACTACTCCAGATTTGGAAGGCAAACAATTAATTGTGGCTGATCCTATGCTAGCAAGTGGAAAATCATTAATACACGCCCTTGAGGGTATTCTAAAAAATGGAACCCCTGCCCATGTACATATTTTGGCGGCCATTGCTGCCCCTGAAGGCATTGCGTACATAAAAGAAAACCTGAAAGTGGAACACTCATTTTGGCTGGGAGCTCTAGACGAAAAATTAGATAAAAAATCCTATATCATACCCGGACTAGGTGATGCTGGAGATCTTGCATTTGGAAGCAAAATATAAATTGATAAATGATCTAAATTGAATAATAGATAATGGAAGTGGGGTTAGCCCCAAAAAGCATAAATCATTAATAAAAAGAAAATTATAGGACATTTTACCTAATTTAGCATTTTTCAAAGATTTTGTAAGTGAACACCCCACCATTATTCATTATATAATTGTTCATTTTTCATGATCCATTTTTAATTATTCTTTCATAAAAAATGTCATCTGATTTTTTTCTGAACTTACTAATTTTATTGGCTGGATTAGTTACCCTTGTGACGGGAGGAGATGTATTAGTTCGAGGGGCCTCTAGATTAGCCATTAAATTACATATTTCTCCTTTAGTGGTAGGCCTTACCATTGTGGCTTTTGGTACTTCTGCCCCAGAATTACTGATCAGTGTACGATCAGCATTAGAGGGAAGTCCAGACTTGGCTATGGGGAATGTAGTAGGCTCAAATATTTGTAACCTTGCCTTAGTACTTGGGATAGCTGCACTTGTTAACCCTGTATTGGTGAATAAAAATAGTATTAAAATCGATTGGCCTGTTACCATAGGCAGCTCCATTTTATTATTTTTGTTTGCCAAAAACAGAGAGTTTGAACAATTTGAAGGAGCAATTGTTTTCACTTTCCTTATAACATACATCATCTTTATTATCCGAAAATCCCGTAAGGAAAATGCAGCCCTGAACCCTGAAATAGCCGGAGAAGTAAAGGAAAAAAGTGGAGGAAGATCATCTGGCATTACAAAAGACCTTTTGCTGATCTTGGCAGGTTGCTTGGGTCTTTTTTATGGATCGGAGTGGTTTGTTGGAGCCGCTCAAAACATGGCCAGACAAATAGGAGTTAGTGAAAGGGTAATAGGTATTACTGTAGTGGCCCTGGGAACCAGCCTTCCGGAATTGGTTACGGCTGCAATAGCCTCCTATAAAAAAGAAAGTGACTTAGCCCTGGGAAATCTTTTAGGTTCCAATATCTTCAATATCATGTCTATTTTAGGAATTACCAGCATGATTACCCCCATCCAGGTGAATCCAAAGATACTACGAGTAGACATGCCTTGGATGATTGGCATTACGCTTTTGGTTTTCCCAATGATGCTTTATAAACGAAAGATCGGAAGAATAAACGGAGCAATGCTTTTGATTGTTTATTGTTATTATACATACATGGTATTAGCCCAATCCTAAAAAATGGCCGAAATCGGAAAATACATTTCCATTTTCTTTCTTAGCATGCTAAAATTCATCTTTGGCCCCACTATGGGTACAGCCGCAGGGATGGGCTTAGTGGAAACCGTACTACTCACCTTGGGTGGAATGATGGCTAGTGTTTTGGTAATTGCTTATTTTGGAACTACCCTTCGAAATAAAGTTTTTAGTAGATTCACTATGAACAAAAAATTATTCACGAAAAGAAATAGGAATCTGGTAAAAACCTGGAATAAATACGGCTTATTTGGAGTAGCCTTTTTAACCCCTGTTATTTTTACTCCCATAGGTGGGACATTAT
>NZ_SMMB01000781.1 GCF_009711365.1 Xanthovirga aplysinae
GCAAACATAATTATCATATCATAAAAGATAACAAATCCTACAAGGCGGAACTTGTAAATGCCGATAAGAACACCAAAAGCTTTCTTTTCAAGATCAACGGAGAGCAAATTGAGGTAAACGTGAAGGATCGTTTTGATTTATTACTGGAAAAACTGGGAATGAATGAAGCGGCTGGCAGTAAAGTTCATGAATTAAAGGCGCCTATGCCTGGCCTTATCCTAGATATTCTCGTAAAAGAAGGAGAAGAATTACAAAAGGGAGATCCAATATTGATCCTGGAGGCAATGAAAATGGAAAATATTATAAAATCCCCAGGGAATGTAGAGATCAAAAGCATAAAAGCGAAAAAAGGAGAAAGTGTAGAAAAGAACCAACTTCTAGTAGAATTTTAAGCTAATTGGTTACAAATCAATTCCCACATATTATATTTGCACGATTAGGCAAACTTTTTTAGGATGGAATACAAAAGAATTCTTCTCAAGCTCAGTGGGGAAGCCCTAATGGGAAATCAGCAATATGGAATTGACTCAGACCGCCTGGAACAATATGCGCAGGAGATCAAAAGAGTCCATGAGCTGGGCATAGAAATTGCCATTGTAATTGGCGGGGGAAATATTTTTAGAGGAGTACAAGCCGAAAGCGCCGGAATGGATAGGGTTCAGGGTGATTACATGGGAATGTTAGCCACCGTAATCAACGGAATGGCACTACAAAGTGCACTGGAAAAGGCTGGCTTATATACCCGCTTGATGTCAGGGATAAAAATGGAACAAGTTTGCGAGCCATTTATCCGAAGAAGAGCGGTTCGACACCTGGAAAAAGGAAGAATTGTCATATTTGGTGCCGGAATCGGAAACCCTTATTTTACGACAGATTCCACTGCCAGTTTGAGGGCCATTGAAATTGAGGCTGACGTAGTACTAAAGGGTACACGTGTGGATGGTGTGTATACAGCGGATCCTGAAAAAAATCCGGAAGCGACGCGATTCTCCAATATTTCCTTCCAGGAAGTGTACCAAAAAGGCCTTCAGGTAATGGATATGACTGCATTTACCCTTTGTCAGGAAAATAAATTACCTATCATTGTTTTTGATATGAATAAATCAGGCAACCTGGTAGATCTGATCAAAGGCCAGGATGTTGGAACTTTAATTACCTAAGCATTTTATCTTTATTAAAATGGAAGAAATCGAACTATACCTTGAAGAGGCCAAGGAATTAATGGAAAAGGCCATTCATCATACCAGCAATGAGTTATTAAAAATTCGTGCCGGAAAGGCCATGCCTAATATGCTGGACGGGATTCATGTGGATTACTATGGAACACCTTCCCCTATTGCTCAGGTGGCTTCTATTAATACCCCTGATGCTCGTACTTTGGTCATTAAGCCGTGGGAAAAAAACATGTTGAATGAAATCGAAAAAGCGATTATCAACAGTGATCTGGGCTTAAACCCTCAAAACGACGGAGAAATTATTCGACTTAGTATTCCGCCATTAACCGAAGAACGAAGAAGGTCTCTGGTAAAGCAGGCGAAAGCAGAAGCTGAAAATGGAAAAATTCGAATAAGAAACATTCGAAAGGACACTAATGATTCTTTAAAGAAATTGCTCAAAGAAGGGGCTTCTGAAGATGCAGTAAAAACTGCTGAGGAGAAAGTACAAAAATTAACCGACCAGTATACTTCTAAAACTGATGAAGTATTGGGTAAAAAGGAGTCTGAAATTATGACCATTTAAATTTTTGTGAAGAGTTAAGAGTGAAGGAATTTTTCTCAATTGTTCACTCTTAACTTTTTACTATTTATATAATTTCCTGGCATATATGTGCTCAGCCACTTTTTCAGGAACCAGATAATTAACCGATTTACCCTCCTGAATAGCCCTACGAATAAAGGTAGCGGAAATATCCACCATAGGGGCATCCACCATCTTCACATGGGGGTGATTTTTCAATTCTATAGAAGCTACAGCATTCGGCCTGGGATACACATACAATTCATAGAGCTCCAAAATCTTTTCCGCATTTTTCCATTTAGGAAAACTCTTTAGATTATCTTCTCCTATAATTAACTTAAATTGATGTTGGGGAAATTTTTCCGATAAATAAGTTAAGGTATCAACCGTATAACTAGGACGAGGCATGTGAAACTCCAAATCGGAAGCTCTGAAATTAAAATTGTCCCCAATTGCCAGCTCCACCATTTCTAAACGGTCAAATTCATGCAATAGGGCTTTACTCTTCTTAAAGGGGTTTTGGGGAGAAACAATAAACCACACCTGCTCAATTTCAGTATTATCTAACATGGCCTGAGCAATCATCAAATGCCCTAAATGAATGGGGTTAAAAGAGCCAAAAAATAGTCCGATATTCATAAAATACTAAGATCAGTACGAACTTAAAATAAGAAAGCCCTGAAATTACAGGGCTTCGCTTACAAATTTAGTATAAAATATTTAGTTCTCCTTAAATTCATCATATAAGGTCTGGGCCTTCTCCAAAGACTCATCCAAAGACTCATTTAAAAGGGTTACATCGAACTTATTCTCAAATCCCAATTCAAATTTGGCTTTAAACACCCTTTGAGAGATACTATGCTCGGAATCCGTTCCCCTATCGTTTAAACGGGACTTCAACTCTTCAATAGAAGGCACTTTTACAAAGACAGCCAGAGCTTTATTCCCAAAATATTCTTTTAGGTTTAGTCCTCCTTTCACATCCACATCGAAAATCACATTCTTCCCTTCATTCCAAATGCGATCAATTTCAGATTTTAAGGTCCCGTAAAAGTTCCCTTGATAAACCTCCTCCCACTCAATAAATTCCTCTTTTTCTATTTTAGAACGAAATTCTTCAGGTGTTAAGAAGTAATAATCTTTGCCATTCTGCTCTTCACGGCCCCTCTTATCGCGAGTACAGGCAGAGATTGAGAAACCCAGGTCCGGATTATTGGCAATCAAATGTTTAACAATAGTGGTCTTACCCGACCCTGAAGGAGCCGAAAAAATAATAACCTTCCCTTTTTTTTGCATATTGCTTTTAAGCTGTTGTGTGTTTTATTTGTAATTTTATAGAATTGACCAATCCCTTCGGCAAAGGTTTTTTCTCCAATTTGACCTGCAATGCATCTTTAATGGCCTGCTCTAAACGGAGCATTTGCCGACATTTCGCACACTTTTCCAAATGATGGTTCAGCTGACTCTCCTCTTCGGGAGAAATCTCTCCATCCAGTTGTTGGTGAATTAATGGCAAGAAAGTTCTAACCTCCCCACAACTCACTTGGCTGATTTCATTGCTCAGCTCCTCTTTCCTAGTTTGTCCAATTACTGCCATAAGCCTATTAACTTGTTTATTTATAACCCATCGATTGGGCGTAATTCCACAATTTTTCTTTCAATAAATTTCTAGCCCTGTGAAGTCTTGAGCGAACAGTCCCTATTGGAATGTCCAATATTTTTGCCATTTCTTCATAAGTGAACCCTTCCAGGTCGCATAAAATGATCACTGTCCGGAAATCTACTGCTAAAGAGTTAAGGGCAATCGAAACCTCATCCCCAATCATATCTTGGACGGTTTCTACCCGCAGATCGGTTGTAATGGGCTCATCCACTTCATCAGAGTTATAAAAAGTCTCCACCTCCTGATAATCCACTTTGGAGGGTTCTTTACTTTTCTTTCTGAAATCATTGATAAAGCTGTTCTTGAGTATTCGAAACAACCAAGCTTTCGCATTAGTTCCCTCCTGGAAAGAATCTATGAAACGAAAAGCCTTTAAATAGGTTTCTTGTACCAAATCTTTAGCATCATCTTCATCAAAGGTCAGCCGATATGCAAAATTATACATAGAATCGATATGCGGAAGAAACTCTTCATCAAAGATTTTGACTTTCTGCTTTTCCGAATAGCGCTTACGTTCCGTATCTGACATATTTC
>NZ_SMMB01001160.1 GCF_009711365.1 Xanthovirga aplysinae
AAAAGCTATTTCCTTATAATTTGGGGATTAATTAAAATTAAAGATTTAACATTAGTCATTAATTCGAGAAAGATGGATGAAAAAATTGAAAGAAATTTAGATTGGAACGATTTTATGAAAGTGGAAATGAGAGTAGGTACGATCATTGAAGCTGAATTATTTAAGGAGGCAAAAAAGCCTGCCTTTAAGGTTAAAGTGGATTTCGGTGAATTTGGTATAAGAAAGACTTCTGCACAAATCACAAAATTGTATAACCCCGATTCCCTTGTTGGAAAGCAAGTAATTGGTGTGGTAAATTTTCCACCGAAACAAATTGCAAATTTTATGAGTGAGTGTTTAATCCTGGGTGGAATTGGCGATGATAATGAGGTGACTTTAATAGAACCTGAAAGAAAGGTGAAAAACGGGATTAGAATAGGATAAAAAGGAATTTTCCAGTCAGATGGAAATAGGGTGGGATTTTTGTAGATAAAGTAAGGATTTGCTAAACATAAAAACATAAAAGCCGCAACTGTTTGAAGACTTTGTAGAAAGAATCTGGATTTTAGAAAATACTTGAACATCTATAAAAGTAATGAGTCCACCGAGCCCTTACTTTAACCTGGTTTTTCCAGTGGGACAATCATCGTACTACTTTAATAATTGTTGGATTCAAAGCCCGCAAATAGAGGGTGTAACCTTAAAGCCTTCTTGCTCAACCTATCTTAAAGGCACAAAAATGGTTGGTGTTCGATTTTACCCATATGGATTAGCCTCCTTTTTGGATATTTCACCTAAGGAAATACTTAATAAGACAGCCAAATTATCCTTCCTTTTATCAGAATCGGAATATGGATTCTTGAATAGGATTGCTAAGGCAAAAAATGATAAAGAAATACTGTCTAGTATTAACAATTTATTGTCTAAGCGCTTCAAGAAAAATTACCAAAAAAATAAGTTGGTAATAGATTGTTACCATTATTTTAAACAGGCCGAGCAATTTACCACTATTGAATCATTTATTCGTCAGTACGGGACAAATTACAGGACGTTGAATAGGTATTTTAGTACTGTTGTAGGAATTAGTACCAAGAAATTTGAACGTCTTATAAAATTTAGAAAATCTTTATGCAGTTTAACTACCAATAGTGAGCGTTTAACCACTATTGGAGTTGATGCCGGTTATTTTGACCAATCACATTTTGTACGAGAGTTTAAGCTTTTTATGAATTATAAACCTTCGGCCTTTTATTCCTTGATAAATACTGCTACAGAGAAAAATAATCAATTCAATTATAATTTCACCTTGTATTAAATTGGCTAAAATATACAATTGGATGATTAGTAGAGTCCGTAATTTTGCCGAATACAAATACAAACATCATGAAATTTGAACACTTAGCACTTTGGGTAAAAGATTTGGAAGCGGCAAAACATTTTTATGTTAAATATTTTAATATGAAGTGTGGGGAAAAATATATTAATCCAGTCAAAAAGTTTTCTTCCTATTTTCTTTCATTTGAAAGCTCCGAAACAAGGCTTGAAATTATGCACAAACCTGATATTTTGGAAAACCAAGGTGATAAAGGAATGTCAACCGGCTTAACGCACTTTGGCTATTTCTGTAGGAAGTAAGCAAAAGGTAGACGAGCTGACAGAGGTTTTACGAAAAGATGGCTATCTCGTTAAAGGGAAGCCAAGGATTACCGGTGATGGATATTATGAGAGTGTAGTTTTGGATATGGAAGGGAATAATGTGGAAATAACAATTTAAAATTAATTGAGTGATGAGCATTAAAAATATTATTTTCGATTTTGGAGGAGTCTTAATTGATTGGAATCCAAGGTATTTGTATGAAAAGGTTTTTCAGGAAAAGGCAGAAATGGATTTTTTCTTGAAAAACATTTGCAATCAAGAATGGAATGTCAAACAGGATGCAGGCCGCTTATTATCCGAGGCAACAGTAGAACTTCAGAAACAGTACCCCAAATACAAGACAGAAATTCAAAGATATTATGATGACTGGCTTTTAATGCTGGGGGGAGAAATTTCTGAAAATGTTAAACTGATAAAGCCTTTAAAGTTAAAATATAAACTTTTTGGATTAACGAATTGGTCAGCGGAAACTTTTCCTATTGCATTGAATAGGTATTCCTTTTTTAGGGACTTGGATGGTATGGTGGTTTCCGGAAATGAAAAAATGATAAAGCCAGACAAAAGTATATATGAATTACTTTTGAAAAGGTATCACCTCCAAGCAAATGAATCCTTATTTATTGATGATAATTTCGAAAATATTGTTGCAGCCAGGGAGCTCGGCTTTCAAACCATTCATTTTAGGGAGGGTAGTGTATTAGAGGAACAGTTTCGCCTTATGAATTTATTGTAAACTCCACTTTTTGGGGAAGGAAAGTAGTTGAGTATGACTTTACTTTGGAAGTACATAAAAACTTTTTTCTACGGGAGTACAATTTATCCCTCAAAAATTAAAGCTCAAGGAAAAGTTAGAGATGGTCATAAGTGACCAAACTATTTTTGCCTCAAATTCTTAACTAACGGATGATGAAATTTAGTGGGCTTTTAGCATTCTTGTTTTGTTTTTTCTCCCTAAAAGCAAATTCACAAGGTTTTACCCAAAGTATAAGGGGGAAATTTACAGATAAGTAAACAGGGAAGGGCCCTGCAGGTGCCATTATTAAAATAGGTTGGATACTGAGTTGTTGGCTTATGTGATTAAACCCCTTTTGGGTTCCAAGGAGTTTTTATCTATAAGGCCATTGGATGGATATTACGTCAATATATTTGATCAAATCCTAATTGGGTAATTACCATTTCCGATAAAACTCTATTTTTAAGGTAATCGGAGAAGTCACCAGTTTTTTTAAAACTTAGCAAGTTTCGGATAGTCCATCACGTTTTTCATTTCTATTTTTACGTTTACAAATTAAAGCATAAAGAAATGAAAGAGCAGGATAAAATCAACTTCAATCGGATTGCGGTTGCCATTGATTACATTCAAAATAATTTCCAATCTCAACCTAGCCTTGAGGAGGTTGCAAAGAAAGTTCATTTAAGTCCATTTCATTTCCAACGCCTTTTTACCGAATGGGCAGGAACTAGTCCCAAAAAGTTTTTACAATTCATCAGTGTTGAATACGCCAAAAAATTATTGAAAGAAAACCAAACTTCTTTGTTTGAAACTGCCCATGAAACAGGACTTTCTGGTACAAGCCGATTGCACGATTTATTTGTAAATATAGAAGGAATGACTCCGGCCGAATTTAAAAAAGGGGGGCAAAATCTTGTGATCAATTACAGTTTTTCTCAGAGTCCGTTTGGTGATATTTTAATTGCTTCTACATCAAAGGGAATTTGTCATATTGCTTTTGTTGATGATGAAAAAGAGGCTTTGGTAAAATTACATCACCACTTCCCAAAGGCAATCTACAACCAATATCAAGACTCTTTTCAACAAGATGCTTTGTCTATCTTCAGTCATGATTGGAAAAAATTGCCTCAAATAAAATTACACCTCAAGGGTACTGATTTTCAATTGAAGGTTTGGGAAGCCTTGCTGAAAATTCCAATGGGCCAGCTTTCCACTTATGGTGATGTTGCCAAGCATATTGACAATCCCAAAGCCTCCAGAGCAGTAGGCACCGCCATAGGTAGTAATCCCGTTGCTTTTCTTATTCCTTGTCACAGGGTTATTCAATCAACAGGAATGTTTGGAGGCTATATGTGGGGGAGAAATCGTAAAAAAGCTATGTTGGGATGGGAAATCTCTCAGACACAAACTCAAGAGATTTTTTAGCAAGATTCGGGTGGTATAGAAACACCATTGTTTCCAATTTTACTTCTATTAAATACAAATGACAATGAAGACATTTATTTTAATTCACGGTTCGTGGCACAGTTCATGGAACTGGCATAAAGTAACCCCAATATTGGAAAATAAAGGACATCAGGTAATTGCAATTGATTTACCGGGAATGGGAAGGGATAAAACCCCCATTAAGGAAGTGAGGATGAAAACTACCGTTGAAAAAATCTGTGATTTAATTGATGGAATTGAAGGGAAAGTAATTTTGGTTGGTCATAGCAAAAATGGAATTATGATATCCCAAGCAGCAGAATATAGGCCAGATAAAATTGAAAAGTTGGTCTATTTAGCAGCTTATCTGATACCCAATGGTAAAACCCAAAGTGAATATTCCAAGCAGGATATAGAAGGGGTATTAAAACCTTATGTGACACAACATGCACATTTGAATGCACATACTTTGCAAGAGGAAATTTACAAAGAAGGCCTTTATGCAGACTGTGATGATGATATTACCGAGCTAGCAAAAGTTTTATTAAGTCATGAGCCTGTAGAGTCGGGAATTACTCCACTGCAATTGACGGAAGAAAATTATGGAAGGGTTCCTAGGTATTATATTGAATGTACGAAAGACAAAGCCGTAACACCTTTTATACAAAGGAAGATGTATACAGAAACACCCTGCGAAAATATATATAGTATGTCCACAAGCCATTCTCCTTTTTTTAGCAAACCAGTCGAATTGGTTGATATTTTGTGTGAAATCGCGTCAACTTAATACATTAGAATTTTGAAAATGCTAGACATAAAGCAAAAAATAGCGCAAATTAATTGGCAACAGGTAAGGGAGGATATGAATGACAAAGGCTTTACATGGATTTCAGAATTTTTAACCCATGAAAGTTGTGAAGAATTGGTGCACCATTACAATTACCCTTTAGCATATAGGAAAACCGTTATAATGGAACGCCACCGATTTGGGTTGGGAGAGTATAAATATTTTAATTATCCCTTACCCAATTTTATTCAGACGATAAGAGAAGAAGTATATCCTAGAATTGCTCCCATTGCCAATAGCTGGATGAAAGTCCTAAATATAAACAAGCAATTTTCTACTTCATTTGAGGAACTTCAATCGCTTTGTCATAACCATAATCAAACAAAGCCTGCCGTCCTGATTTTAAAGTACGGTAAAGGTGGGTATAATACATTGCACCAGGATCTTTATGGTGAAATTTATTTTCCCATGCAATTGGTTTTGTTTCTTAATGAACCCGAAAAAGAATATACGGGTGGAGAATTCGTAATGACGGAACAGAAACCAAGGAGTCAACCAAAAGCCGTGGTCCTGAAACCTAAGAAAGGTGATATGTTTTTATTTACCACAAATTTTCGACCGGTAAAAGGGGAGAAAGGGTATTATCGGGTAATGATGAAACATGGGGTTAGCCAAGTACACCAAGGGGTACGACACACTTTGGGAGTTATTTTTCATGACGCTATAAGCTAACTTGATGATTAGACACCAAGAAATAGATCAACCAAAGTTGAAACATTTGATTAAATCAAAATTGATACAATGGGGAGGTAATTCGAAACTTAAAATTTACGGTACTCTCTACTGTAAATCAGGGAAAAGAATGAAAGAAGAACACCGTGTGTTTTTCTTTACCGCCCAGGAGGCGATAAATAATGGTTATAGACCTTGTGGGAATTGTTTGAAAATGGAGTATAAGAAGTGGAAGAATGGACTTATTTAATAGTGAACCTGTTATCAGTATTTTGCCCTTTGATGGTGAAACTCTTTATTTTGGAAAAATAATGCCAACTCAAGAAGCATTATTTTATTTTGAGAATTTACGAAATAGCATTCTTTGGAAAAATGATGAGGCCATCATTTTTGGAAGACACATTATTACCAAACGGAAGGCGGCTTGGTATGGAGATACAAATTTTGACTATACTTATTCGAATACTACCAAAAGGGCATTAAGTTGGACAAAAGAATTGTTAGAATTAAAAACCATAGTGGAAAAAATTACCCAAACGAAATTTAACTCCTGTCTTATGAATTTATACCACAATGGAAACGAAGGGATGGCCTGGCATAGTGATGATGAAAAAGCATTAGGGCAAAACACTAGTATAGCTTCACTGAGCTTTGGAGCTGAAAGGAAATTTTCTTTTAAACATAAAAGAACCAAGCAAAAGGTCTCTCTCATATTAGAACATGGGAGCCTATTGCTAATGAAAGGAACTACCCAAACCCATTGGCTTCATACCCTGCCAAAAACAAAAAGAAAATTGAAGCCCCGAATAAATTTGACTTTTAGGACTATTGTTAAGTAAGTGCCCTAAACAACAATGATTTAATATTTTTCATAAATCATTTTTGTATTTCGGAAAATGTCGATATGTTTGTATCATAGATGAAGAACCAATCATTGAGGTTTGAAAAGTTATTGGGCCCCGTACAAGATTTAGAATTTTGGAGTGGTTAAAAGACCCGGATTATAATTTTCCTCCTTATGAAGATTTAGGGCATTTTAACGATGGAGTGCGTGCTTCTTAAATTAAAGATAAAGCAGGTTTGTCACAATCTACAATTTCTTTCCTCTTACCTAAGATGGCAAAAGCCATTCTTATTGTTTTAACCAGGTATGGGAAATGGTCCTATTTTAAAAGGAATAAAATAGTTATTAAGGAATATTTAAAAACGATTGAATCGAAATATTAAAAAATTTAATTCATTATATCTATAAAACTAAATATGTCATTTTATTAAATCAATTATAACTAGGGCTTTTGATAGGCATTCAGGGAAATACTGAAAATTCATTGAGAAGACTCTAACATTCAAGGAGGTTCTGCACAAACATTAATTCCCTTTGCAAAGGGGATAAATTATTAAAAAATTCCTTTGACCAAATCAGTCTGGAAATCATTGAATGAGGAACCTTCAAAATCGAGTAAACTATCAAAATGGCAAAAATACAATAGAATAGAAGAGGTCCCTAGCAATGGAGAATCATGCTAGCACGTACACTGATTTGGGAGAGTTCATATTTTTTAATTAAAATATGATTAGTTGTTTTTTCTCCTGGAAAAGTGACTGGTATTAGGGTAATGACTGAGGTTTATTTCTATTCCCTATGGCCTTTGATATTTTTGGCCTTCCCCGTTTTTGCAGGTCTATTGGTACCTTCCTTTTCGTTTGCTACTGCATAAACAAAAATGGAAACGGTATCTCTGGTGTATTAAGGGCCCATAGTAGCCGTAATGTGGGGTATATTAGATGAGAAAGTGTTCGGCCTTAGTCATTATTTGGGTGTTGGTTTTATAATAATTGGAGTCCATTTTTCCATTATGACAAATGGAGAAAAAGAAAGGCAAAACTGCTTTAAGAAAATTCTTAAACAAGCTCTTACATAAAAAGGAATTGATAAATAATAATTACAAAGGATATGAAAATTTTAATTATTGGAGGAATGGGTACTATTGGAAGTAAGGTTTCTTCCCATCTTTCAAACAAGCATGAAGTAATCATAGGAGGTAGGACTAGGGGAGATGTTATAATTGATATTTCAAACAGCGACTCCATTAAAAACATGTTTGAAACCATTGGTTCGGTAGATGCAATTATTTGCATTGCTGGAGAAGCCAAATGGGCCGATTTTGATAAATTGGGGGAAGAAGACTTCTATATTGGTATAAGAAATAAGTTGATGGGGCAAGTTAATCTTGCCCACATAGGAAAAGATTATCTGAATCCCAAGGGTTCCATTACCTTAACTTCTGGAATTTTGGCGGACGATCCAGTTATTAGAACAGCAAGTGCTGCTATGGTCAATGGAGGGATACATAGTTTCGTTCAAGCAGTAGCCCTGGAATTGGAAAATGAAATTAGGATAAATGTGGTGTCATCTGGAATGGTAGAAGACGATTATGAAAAATTAAAGGACGTTTTCCCAGGGCATAATCCAATACCTATGCATAAAGTAATAAATGGTTATGTGAGAAGTGTGGAAGGGAATGGGAATGGTGAAATAATTCGAATATATGATTAACACGATAGGAGGAAAAAATGAAGGAATTAAGTTGGGCGTAGTCTTGTTTTGGATAGCCTAATTTTTCAAGAATAACTCCCATGAAGCTCCACTTCACTAACAAAGCTGAAAAATTGCATGGGAGTCCTGACGGCCATCTGAATCAGTTCTTTTTGGTAGAAATTAATTATCGTGGATTAAAATAGACTTTCTAACAAGGCGAAGAATGTTAGTTCTCTTAAAAAAAGAGGGGACACTGGTACCCTTTTTATTCAACTCCACCAAAGTTGGAAATAAGCTTAAAAAATGTAAGATTCATGGAAATAAGAAAGGTAAACATAAAAAGTATATTTGACTCATTTTCCGAATATTGGAATCCAAAAATTGTCGGAGAATTAAATGGTCAATTGATTAAAGTAGCGAAATTCAAGGATGAATTTGTAATGCACCAGCATGACAATGAAGACGAAATGTTCCTAGTTATTGAAGGTACGCTCAAAATGGAATTAGATAACCAAACCTTAGAAATTAATGCTGGGGAATTTGTAATTATACCCAAGGGAACAAATCATAAACCAGTGGCAATTGGAGAGGTAAAAGTATTACTTTTTGAACCAAAATCTACATTAAATACAGGAAATACAGTAAACGAATTTACGGTTAAAAATCTTGACAAAATTTAGTAGCCTATTGCTAATTAAGCACAGCCGCTAAGAAGGAGGTTCATTTGAATACAATTGAAGCTATAGTAGTATTTCTATTAGGGTGATTGATTTTAGGAAAACGAATGATTTAGTAACAATTAGAAGAAAACTTCTTTGTCAACATTCGAACGATGTCATTGCAAAAACTACATCCTATAGAATTTCTTATTCTGCTCAAGAAGATACCTTTTTATATCCGTTTATTTTCTTTTTTTAATAATTCAATCTAAACAGCTGTTCACTTTGTTTTTGCGTAATAAATTCAGGTGTGCTTTTTAGAATAAAGTTTCTTAGGCCTTGGCCTATCGCATTATTAAGATGAGCCGCCTTACCAAGCTTCCAGCTGGTATTTACTACTTTTGTGGCATTCTTTTTTCGTTTCGATTCAAATATTCTGAAGGCCTTCTCAACGTCTTCCTCCTGTGATAAACACTTGCTAATTACATATGCACTTTCAATAGCTTGACAAGCACCTTGGCCCATATTTGGAGTGGTGGCGTGAGCGGCATCTCCAAGGAGACAGGTGTTTTTATGATGCCATTTAGTTAAAGGCTTCAGATCAGTGATTTCGTTGGTTAAAATGTTATGCTGCGGTGTAGATTTTATGAGCATTCCTACTAATGGGTGGAAATCAGAAAAAAACTCGTTCAGTTGAACATCTTTAAACTCTTCCTTGTAATTTGTTTTGTAATTTGCCAAAGCATACCAATAAATTTCATCATCATTTAAGTGAACAAATCCAAAGCGTTTTCCCTTTCCCCATAATTCGTTCAGTTCGCTATGGTACCTTTTGGGGATATCGGTATTTGCTATTCCTCTCCAACAGATTTGTTTGGCTATTCGGGTATGTGTGTTTCTAAAAATTGACTTTCGGACCGCCGAATGAATTCCATCGGCTCCTATTAAGGTCCAGGTAGAGTGGGAGGAGCCGTCTTCAAATAGCATATTGATGCCACTCTCAGATTGATCTATGGATTTTACCTTTTTGTTGAGATGAATTTGGGTGCCTTTTAATTGATTTAAAAGAATTTCATGCAAGGTGGCTCGGTGGATAGCTACCGATCTAACATGGAATTTTCTTTCAAAATTTTTCATTTGGACAGTAGATAGAGGCTGTAAATTTCGGTCCGTTATTTTCATCGAACCAGTATAACTGCCAGCCTTTATTATTTCTTGGTAAACTCCTAATCGTTTAAATATTTGCATGGCATTAAGGGCCAGATTTATTCCTGAACCTGCTCTTTTGAATTTTGGGGTAGCTTCAAAAATCTCAACTTCAATCCCTCTTTGTTTTAAAGCAATTGCCGTAGTTAAACCTCCTATTCCTGCCCCTATGATCGTCGCCTTCATGGTAAAATGTTTTTGGTTATTGAGTAGACTTAGAATAATACAAACCTT
>NZ_SMMB01001204.1 GCF_009711365.1 Xanthovirga aplysinae
GTGGAAGACCAATTGCCTCTAACCAAATGTTAAAAAATTCTTGTTCCTTATTTTTGTTGCTTTCAACAGACAGACAATAGGGGGGATTTTTACGGCTATTTGCCAGATTCCTATTTTTATAAGTAGGGTAAACTCCTAGGACCGCGATCTCTTACCTGATATTTTTGACCTTATTTAAACAAATTATTCCCTTATTCAATTATAATATAGGAAAAGCCTTATTAAATGAGGAGAGTGATGAGAGTGGGATATTGCCTTAATGCGGAGGAATACGAAAAATTCAGGCTTACAAAAGGGGGGAAATGGAGAAGGTGTGAAAATAGTGCTGCCTTACTTGTAAATGATTATGTTTCGGACGATTGTTCGGAGTTGATTCGATTACAGCGCTCCATTGATAAAATCATTATTGGGGATGTTGAAAAGGCAGTAGGAGCCCAATGGAATTCTCCTTTTGATGATTATTTGGATTTTAATTTGTATGCTTTTAGGGAAGAATATCCTGATCCACCCGATCGTGGGCAATTGGAAGAGGTTCTGAAAAAGAGAAACAGGTATAAAACCAGTATCTTAATTCTTAAGATTGATGGTCGGTTTGAGCTTTGTTCTCCAGCATCTATTCGAACAGGTGTAATTGATCCTGGAATTGTTTTGCAGTTTGATGCTTATTATTTTAACAATGGGAATGGGTATGCCAATAACTTACCAAAAAGAAAGTCCTTCGCCGATTATGTAGATGACCTTTATAGTACGGGAATTTTTTACTGGAAGGAACATTTATTAACTAAGACTTTACATTATACACCTGGTTCGTTTAAAGTGTATACACTGGATCAACTTTTGGATGTTTTTTCCGAATTGAATCGAATAAAAGAAGAATGGGTTAGTGATTTTAAAGATTATGATAACCATTCCTTTAAAAATATAGCCTGACTTTTTATTTAAAGACATTTTTCATTTGATGAAACAAGATTATTTTTCTGATCAGGCTGCTGAGTATGCTCGTTTTAGACCAACCTATCCAAAGGAGTTGTATGCATCAATTTTTTCATATGTCCGTTTCTTTGATGCCGTTTGGGATTGTGGTACAGGAAATGGACAAGTTGCCTTGGAATTGGCAAAACATTTTAAAGTAGTAAAGGCCACTGATATTAGTGCTGCGCAAATTCAAAGAGCAAATCGGCTGCCGAATATTGAATATATATGTTGTCCAGCAGAAAAATCCCCTTTTCCTGCTAAATCTTTTGATCTGATTACTGTAGCAACAGCTTTACATTGGTTTGATTTGCCATCCTATTGGAGGGAAGTAAGTAGGGTAGGTAAAAAAGGTGCAATCTTGGCGGTTTGGTTTTATAGCTTAATTCGTATTACCCCTGAAATAGACAAAATTGCTGATAATTTTTGCTATAACTTGATGAAAAAGTTTTGGCCACCAGAGCGGCAACATGTCAATAGAAATTATGATGATATTGTTTTTCCCTTCCAAAAAGTGCAAGATTTAACATTAGAAAATAAGTTTAAATGGTCAAGAGATCATTTTCTAGGATATTTAGAAAGTTGGTCTTCCGTTCAGCAGTACATGAAAAGGATGCATGCTAATCCTTTAAATTTAATCAAAAAGGATCTATTTGACTTGTGGCCAGAGACAAAAAGTTATGAAGTAAATTTTCCTGTTATTCTGAAAATCTTTAAAATATAACCTGTTTGGGTGAAATACTTTATTTAATTCTCCGGAGGATTAATTGACTTATTTAATAGAGATTTCTTCTTTCAAAATTCCTTATAAACCACCTACTTTAGAAGGTAGAACTTCTTCGTCAGACCTAATACTTTGACCCTTAATGTTTCCCCAAGGTCCTTTTGAATTTATCTCATTGCACAATAGAGGTTTCCTTATTCCTAATTCGTAATTACCTTTATTATATTTGTGAGATGAAGATAAAAAGAGAGAAAGCCAACGGATATTTTGCCATTGGAATTGAGGAACCACAATTAGAGGAAAACATCGGGACCTTATGGAGAAGTGCGATTGCATTTGGTGCGTCTTATATTTTTACAATCGGTACCCGTTATAAAAAACAGTATTCTGACACAGCGAAGGCACCAGAAAACGTCCCCTATCATCATTACAAAGATTTTGAAGATTTTTATGCTCACATTCCCTATGGTTGTCGGTTAGTAGGAGTTGAATTAACTGATGCTGCCAAGGAATTGACTACCTATAAGCATTTTGAACGAAATGTTTATCTTTTAGGCTCTGAATCAAAGGGATTAAGTAAGGAGGCGATCACTCTTTGCCATGATGTCATTAAAATACCATCTCATATTTGTTTGAATGTAGCCACGGCAGGAAGTGTGATTTTGTATGATCGAATTCTTAAAAATGGATTGAAATAAGAATTATCTGCCCTTAAATATGTTAGGTAATTTATGATTTTTTTTTGAACAGAATGCTAATTATTGTTTGGGGAATGTATAGTAATGATTTCGAGTGAAACAGACTTTAAAAATAAATAGAAAATTCTTACGGCAAAGCCATTTGTTAATTCTACTGGTTTTTACCACTTTTTCATTTGCGCAAGGGCAAAACTATAAAATGCGAGCGGAGGAGAATTTGCTTTTTCTGGCTAAAGATTCCTCTGTGTTGGAATTGCTGTCCCTGGATAGTTTAGGAGTAAGGATGTTTGCTTCTTCAGAGGAAAAATTGGCAGGTACTCCAGAAATTAGGATAGATTGGAAGGATGTAGGAGAGTTTTTGAAAATTTTGGATGAATTTTCTCCTAAAGAAGTTTACGATATCTATAAAGGGCGAAAAATCTCATCTCTTTATTTTCATAAAAAGGAAAAAAATGAAAGAATACAGGCCAGAAAAAGTTTGCAAGGATTAAAGGTGGCCCTTGATCCTGGACATTTTGCTGGAAGTATGAAAGAGGCTCGGCAAGAACAGAGATTAATGGAATTGGACGGGTCAGATTATGGAGTGAAGAGAAAACTACGCTTTTATGAAGCCGATCTTACCTATTCAACTGCATTAATTTTAAAGAGAAAGTTGGAAGAGGCTGGTGCTGAGGTGTTCATAAGCCGGCCCAAAGGGAAGTCTGCCTTGGGTTCAACTTTTAAAAAGTGGTATAAAAAGGAATTTCGTAATGTTTTGAACCGGGATTTGGCTTCCGGGGAAATGGATCAAGAAACTTTTGATTGGTGGATAAATAAGGCTACAAAAAGGCAAATTTTTAATATTTATTTTAAGGGGAAAGATTTTGAAGCTAGAGCAGACCATATTAATTCCTGGAGACCAGATCTAACTTTTATTATTCATTATAATGCTGATCCTAGTGGAAATTTAAAGACCTATGAAAGGAATTATTGTATGGCGTTTGTAGGAGGGGGCTTTACTAAAAAGGAATTGAATTCCTCTGAAAGCCGCTTAGAGTTTTTACGATTGTTGTTGTCAGAAGACCTGGAACAATCCATTACATTGTCTTCTTTTTGGGTGGAAGCGCATAAAGATCTATTGAATATTCCAGCTGTCCTTGAGCCTAATAATGTAGAATATTTGAATAAATATAGTGTCTATACAGGCCGTCCGGGAGTATACAGTCGTAATCTAGCCTTAAGTCGAAGAATTCATGGGACAATTTGTTATGGAGAAAGCCTTTTACAAGAAAATATTCATGAAGCGCAAGCCTTGGCTAGAAAGGATTATCGAGACGGAAAAATAAAGACTTCTAAACGGATTGAAGAGGTGTCAGAGGCATATTTTCAGGCGGTTATCAAATTTTATAACTTGGACCTGAATAAATGAAGATTTAGTGTCATTAATACCGAGTATAATTAATTGGGTTGGTTTGTAGGTTTGAAAAATTAATTATGTTGAAAGGGTGTATTGATATTGCTGTATCAATCTTTTAACGATTAATCTTTCTCTTCCAGTTTTTATAATAGAAATTAATATTTTTCTAACCCATTAAACTTGGGCCTCTTTTTGTTGTCAAACCTTTAAATCTTAATCAAGAACCATTTTTTAAACATGTTAGATTTATGAAGACAACTTTGAAATTTTTAGCAGCCAGTGCTTTATTTTTTTCTTTAGGTACAACGGCTCATTCACAGGTGGTTGTAAAAGTAAAACCTGATAGACCCGTCAAAATAGTTAAGAAATCTAAGAAGGTTAGAAAAGGACATATTTGGGTAGATGGACATTGGAAGTGGAATAAGAGGAGAAATAAATATGTTTGGGTAGAAGGAAATTGGGTGAAAAAACGTCGGGGTTATAAGTATAAGCCAGGTTCATGGGTGAAAACTAGGGGTGGATATAAATGGAAACCAGCCATTTGGATTAAATTGTAAGACCATTTTGAAGTTAGATTATTCAAAGTTTAATTCCAATATTAGAAAGGGGCAAATGGAATGCATTCATTTGCCCCTTTCTGATGCTGAAGTAATTTATTTTCCTCATTTATTTTCCATAGAAGAAAGTTTAAATTTTTATAAGGTCCTTATGGAAAAAAGTGTCTGGAAGCAGGAAACGTTAAAACTTTTTGGAAAAAAAATCTTAGTACCCCGTTTATCAGCCTGGTATGGAGATCCCGGAGCTAAATATACCTATTCTGGTGTAATTCATAATCCTTTGCCTTTGTATGAAAAATTAGTATTGATTGGCAAAAAGGTGGAGGAGGTTTCAGGTTATAAGTTTAATAGTGTTTTGTTAAACTATTATCGAGATGGAAATGATAGCATGGGTTGGCATGCCGATGATGAAAAGGAATTAGGAGTTAATCCTACCATTGCCTCAGTGAATTTTGGTGTAGCCCGAGATTTTGATTTTCGCCGAAAAGATAATCCAAAAGAAAAATTTAGGATTTGCCTCGGAGACGGAAGCCTTTTATTAATGAGGGGAGCTACCCAGCATTATTGGCAACATCAATTGCCAAAAAGAAAAAAGGTTAATCAGGGAAGGATTAACCTTACTTTCAGAAAGATTTTATTTTGAGATGAAAAACATTAGGTCGGGATCTCTAAATGAATACCTGACAAACTTTCTTTTTCTTTATTCATGTGTATAAGTTTCAATTATTCCTCCGGTAAGCCGCATCAGGGAAATCTTTGCTTCCATCAAGTTGTAAACAGCTTGTAAAGCATCAAATTCAGCAAGAAGCGAATTAAGTTGAATGTTTCTGTAATCAAAGGAGTTTATCGAACCATTTTTGAACTTATCTTCACTTATACTCAAATTCAGGCTTGCCACATCCTTTTTCCTTTGACTGATTCCATAAAGGTTCCTTCTAGTTTTAAACAAATCGTAGGTAGAATGAAGGTCTTTATTTAATGAATTCTTCAGCTGATCAATTCCTATTTTTCCAATTTCTTCTTGCAGAGCGGCATTTTTTATAGCTCGTTTGATTCTTCCTCCATTAAAAAGGTTGAAACTAAGTCTGAAGTTGAGAGCAGTAGTAGAGGTAAATGTTGCAATTCTCCCGGGAGTATCAATCCGGTATAAATTATTTTGGTTTAGAAATTGCGAAGCCTCCAAACTTATTGTTGGATATTTTTGAACCTTACTAAGTCGTACTTCTTTTTTGAGTATTTCCTGACTGATATAAGTTTTTTTCAGGTCAATATTATCCTGTAGCATTTTGGTAGACAGTTCATCCAGATCATAATTTAATGCTTCAAATTCCATTCGATCAGTTAATTGTAGGGGAGTATCTGTATCTTTAATTCCCAGTAATAAGTTCAGGTTTCTGATAGCATCACGGTAGGCAATTTCCTGATTAAGAACGTTTGTAGAATCATTAAGGTAGTTTCCCTCTTCTAGTAAAAGTTCTGAAGTGGCGGAAGATCCCAGGCTCTGTTTTATTTTAAGGTATTCGTATTTATCTCTGGATAAGGAAAGGTTTTTATTTAAAATTTCAAGCCTTTCTTTTTGTAAAACGCCCTGGTAATATCCTAAAATAATGGATTGAATGGTATTAGAAATTACGATGGAAGCATTTCCTTCGGTTTCCCGTTGGAGTTGTTCCAGTTTTCTTTTTTCCATTTTAACCTTAAAACCATTAAAAAAAGTCCAGCTTAAGTTGATGGCAGGATTTGCACCGGATGAGAAATATGAAGTGTCGTTTCGAATAAACGATAGTGGTCCTCCTGAATCAAAAGTTCGGTTATTAGATTGGTTTACTACTAATTGAATGGAAGGATAAGCCCCAGCCTGCCCCCAATTATTATTATTTCGGCTGATATTGATTTTTTTACCTTCTATCTGAATCCCATAGTTGTTTTCTAAACCTATCTGAATGGCATCAGAAAGACTTAAAGATTGCTGAGAAAAGGCTTTAAAATTGGTTACAAGCAGAAAAAATGATAAAAGTATATATGTCTTTTTCATGGAATTTTTAGTTTGGGGCTTAAGTGATGACATTTTTTGTTTTGTCATTACTGGGTCCACTCTTTGGTTACTTGAATCAATGAATAGTTAAGCAATTATTTCATCGATTTTTGAATCTCTCTTTTGGTCAATAATTACACGTTCTACTTCTTCCGGTGTAGGTTTCTCACCTTCCCATAGCCATTTAGCCCATTTTCGAACGTCATTGAATGAAACAATAACTACGGGGAAGAATAATAAAATGATAAAGGTTCCAATTAAAACTCCATAAGCAACTGATACGGCCATTGGAATAAGGAATTGTGCCTGAAAACTGGTTTCCTTTATGATAGGGTATAGTCCTGCGATAGTAGTTATGGAGGTTAGCATAATTGGTCGGAAACGTGCAATTCCGGCATGAAAGGCTGCATCCATTACTTTCATTCCTTTTTTAAGGTTTAAGTTGTATTTATCCAGAAAAACTACGGCATCATTGATGATCACTCCGGAAAGGGCTATTAATCCCCATGCGGAAAGCAGAGAAACCTGTATGCCTTCTATACCATGGCCAATAACTCCACCAATAAAGCCGAGTGGAATCATGGTCATGATTAAAACTGATTGATAGAAAGACCTAAAATTGAGTAAGAGAACAAAAAATATTGCAATAAATGCTCCCCCAAAGTAAGTCATCAATTCCTCCATAGCCTTTTGGCTTTGTCTAGACTGCCCACCATAATCAATTTTTACCGTAGGGAATCTATCCAATACTTTTGGAATGATTTCCTTATTTACTTTCTCTAGAATAGGTGGCACTTCGGCATTTGGATCAACTACATCCGCCTCTACTGTAATAGCTCTCGCTGTATTAAAATGTCGTATGCCTGAAACCCCTCTTTCTACTGAATATTCAGTCAATTCATTTAGAGGCAATTCTCTACCGTCAGGAGTTTTGATTTTCATTTTCTCCATTTGGCTGGTATTTAACCTCCCGGAATTGGGGTATCTTACCCAAACACGAACTTCGTCGGTACCTTTTTGTAATCTTTGTACTTCTTCTCCAAAGAACCCTTGTCGAACCTGTTTGGTAATGTCATTATGATTGAGCCCTAGGAAATATGCATCTGGTTTTAAGTCTAGAAGCATCTCTCTTTTTCCTAATGGTACATTATCCTGAATTTCTTTGAGGGCAGCTATGTTACTTAACTCACTTTTAAGTAGCTCTTTTGCTCCGTTTAATTCTTCTATGTTTTTTCCAATCAATTTAACCGAAACAGGTTTACCAAATTGATTTGCTCCACCAATACTGAATTTTTCTGCCTCTGGAACATCACCTATTTTTTCTCTTATCAAGCGAATAAGTTCAAAATTGTCTGGGATAGGTGTGTCATCTAATTCCTTATGGAAAATATTTATTCCTCCGGCATGACTGCCACTTTCAGATCCACTCATGTTAAAACCTACTGCTGAAATACTAAAGTTGATATAGTCTACGGTATCCTTGTACTTTGTTTTTAATTCATTATTTACTTCCCAAATAGCTTTATCGAAGCGATCTAAATATTTTTCTACCTTGTCTTCTCTAGTGCCTGGCTTAAAACTGATATCAATGTTGAAAGAGGAAAAAGGGATATTAGGAAAGAAAGTAGATTTAATAATGCCTCCTTGAAGCAATCCCCCAATTATGGGGAATAAACTTATGAGAATAGCCACAGAAATGGCACGATTTTTCAAGGTGAAAGTTAAGGCTTTGCCGTACAGTCTGTATCTAAGGAAATCAATGAAGCGATTAACTTTTTCCCTTATTGCATGACTTCTTGTGCCCTTTTTCTTTTTGCGTAAAACAGAAGGGTTTCCTAAATGGGAGGGAAGTACAAAAAATGCTTCTATTAAACTAAATCCAAGAGAAACAATCACTACTATGGCCATATCCCTTAAAAACTCCATGCTGTCAATGAATAGCAATGGAGAAAAGGCAATCATAGTAGTACTTACTGAGGTGGTTACAGCAGGAAGTACTTCGATGGTACCGTCAATGGCTGCCTTGTAAGGATTGCCGTGCCTTTCAAAATGTGCATATATGTTTTCGGCAATTACAATACCGTCATCCACTAAAATCCCAATAACTAAGATCATTCCAAAAAGGGAAATCATATTGATGGTAAGCCCAAAGAAAGCCCCAAAAATGAATAAACCCAGAAAGGAAGAGGGAATTCCCCAAGCTACCCACAAAGAAAGTCGAAGGCTTAGAAAGACACCTAAACAAATTAAAACTAGGGAAATGCCCACTAATCCATTAGTGGTTAACATACTTAGTCTCTGTTGTAAGTAATCCATAAAGTCGAAGGCAACAATTAATTCTACACCTTCATGACTCTTGTTGAATTCATCGGCATATTGTCGGACATGTTGGGATATCTCCTGTAAGTCCTCATCTTCAAGTTTGTCTATCCGGAGGAAAGTGGCAATTTTCCCGTTTTGTTTCCACTTATTAGGGGCATCATTAAATTGTTCTTTGATAGTAGCTACTTCTCTTAAAAAAAGTTTGCTACCATCTGGGTTGGCCCGAAGGATGATTTCGCCAATTTTTTCAGCATCTGTTTGTTTAGCTCTGGAGCGGATAAGGATTTCCTCATTTTTAGCTTTTATCGAACCAGCAGATATATCGCGGTTGTTTGCTCTAACGGCTTGGGCCACTTGATCAAAGGTGATTCCAAAACGGGAAAGGTTTTCTTCCGATACTTCAATAGAGATTTCAAGGGGATTATATCCCATTGTGGCAATTTGAGAAATTACACCTGAGGCTAGCAAATCATCTTCAACCTCTTCAGCATACCTTTTTAATACCTTTAGATCTACATCTCCGGTAACGGTTACCCATTGTGTAGTGGAAGTAGGTTTTTGCTTGTATATTAATGGCCGTTCGGCACTGACTGGAAAAGAGCTAATTCCATCCACCGCATTTTTAATTTCGGTGTAAACCTCCTCAATGTCATACCCTTTCAAAGTAAGAATATTTATGGAAGCGAAATTTTCCGAAGAGGTGGAGTTGATTTCCTCGATACCGGCAATATTGTAAATGGCTTCCTCGATTTTCAGTGTTACCCCTTCTTCCATTTCTTCAGGAGAGGCACCCGGATAAGCTACCTGAATAGTAATATTCCTTGGAGTAGTTAAGGGAAAGAAGCTTTTCTTTGTATTGAGGAAACTGGCGATTCCAGCAAGAAGGGTGAACGCAATAATGATGTTGGCTAAAATCGGGTAGCGTACAAATTGCTCGATTAATCCTTTAAATAATCTTCGCATAGTAATAAAAGCTTTTTAAATTTCTTTTTCTGAAGGATCCTTAGTTTTCTCTTGAGCTTTCTTGTCTGAAAGTTTACTGACTTTCATATTATTGTGGGCATTGATAAGAGGTTCTGTGACAAGATCTTCTCCTTCCTGAAGTCCGGAAAAGATTAAGGTATGTTCATTTATCTTGTGAATGGTTATTTTCTTACTTTGAAGTTGCCCTTTTTCTACAACAAATACATTTGCGCCATTATAAACCGCATTTCTTGGAATTTCCATGCTACTTGTCACGGGTTTACCAGGAATTTCCGCTTTTAAATATAGGCCATCATAAATTTTATTTTTTCCAGGGGTAATTGTAAGAAAAACTTCAAGAGTCTGTGTTTTTGGGTTTATAATTTCTCCTATGCGACTTACTTGGGCATCCCATTCGTTTATACCATTCTCTGTGCTCACTTTAACTTTCTTACCGATGGAAATCCATTCTGCATCCCGACTTTCAATAGGGATTTTTAATTCGTATAGGTCAGTCCGAACTATCCTTGCTACCCGACTTCCCGGATTTACAAAAGAACCATCTTGTAAACTCACTTCTGCAATGGTCCCATTGAAAGGAGCATATACTCTATGTTTTTCTAAAGAAGTTTCCAGGCTTTTGATATTGTAGTAACTCCCATAGATATTTCTACTTGCTAGGAAGGTTTTTTCTTTAGCCGTCTTTGCCTTTGGAAGATTAGGGAGTGGTTGTTCAATCTCAACTGCATTGAAGAAGCTTTCCCATTCTGAAAAACTATTTGCATAATCAATCTTGAAATCCGGAAGTATGGAAGCAAGATCTTTTAAAAAGTTACTTTTAAGGGACTGTAAATTTAATCGAGCTTCTGTATCATCCACAGAAAATAATAGATTCCCTTTTCGAAAGCTTTCCCCAGGCTTTAACTTAATAGTTCCCCGGGCTATTTTGCCCGGTTTTTCAGCAATTAGGTCTAATGTTTCTCCACCTTGTACTCGTCCAAAAGAAGTGATTACGGTTGGGATTTCCTGATAGGAAACAGGTTGGGTGTTTACGTATTTAATAGCTTTTGATTCTTCCTTTTTTTCTGGCTCTTCTTTTAAGCTTGCAAAATAATTCGATAAGCCAAATGATCCACCCAGGATAAGGATCACTGAAAGTACGATGAGGGGTTTTCTATTATTCATTTTTATGTGGAATAACAAGTTTGAACAACTCTATTTTTTGTACACAAATTTATACCTAATACGTTAAAAATTAATGAAAAGGTTATCAATAATTATAAAAAAAGATAATTTTATAAGTTTAAACTTGTTAAAAAATGATATCTAAATTATTAAAGTCAAAAATTTATTTTAGTTAATTTTTTGAAGGTTTAAGGGGTTAATCTTCAAATTCTCCTTGAATAATTATTAATTATGGGGATTAAGATTGATGAGGTTATAGGGGAATGAGTTGTTTTATTTTTAATCTATTTTTGTAATATTTTGAACTTAATTTATAGTTGATTTTGAATTGAGGATTTTATTATGAAAAAAATAGTATTTTATATAGTGTGAAAAAAGTTATTATTAGTGAATGGAAAATTTATTTACTAGAAGTTGCTAAAAAAATTATTCTATTAAATTAATAGAAATGAAAAAATTAAATAATATTGGGATGGATAATAA
>NZ_SMMB01000377.1 GCF_009711365.1 Xanthovirga aplysinae
TATTTGTAATCATTGGAATTTCCGGAGTTTACTCGGTTGATTTTTTAACTGACAGCACGACTCTTGATGCGACGTTTGATTGGCTTATTATTCCTGTTGTTTCATTATCAATTTTCTTTGCTTATCATGGGACTTTTGGTTACAAGAAGGAAATCCCAGTATGGAAAAACCTAATAGGAATGGGGGCCTTAACCTTTGTTTTTTCAATGATTACTTTTATTTCCTTTCAAGTGTATTTAATAAGAATCAATTGTAAACTGGGAGAACATAAAGATTACCTTTTGGAGGGACAAATTACAAAACTTAATTATCCAGAAAACAAAAAGATAGGGAATAAATATCGAATTGAAATATTAAGGGCCAAGGAAATGGACACAGTAGAACTAAGTGTTCCTACAAATGAATATTTCACTGGACAAAAGTTCAGAAAAATGATGAAATTAGGCTCATTAGGATTTATCTATTCGGAAAAATAAAATTATAAAAATGGCGACTGCTAACAATGGCTAGCTGCCATGCCTTCCCAACGCGCAAAAAAGCCAACGCAAAGAAGCACAGCAGCCAGCCGGAACGTTAGCGTGAAATAACCTATATCAAATTCAAAGTAAAGAGAAATATGACAGGAATGCATATAAAATTAAGTAGAATACTTAAATGTATTTTATTCTTCTATTTAATGGTACCAATTGGTTGTGGGCAAGAAAATTTAAGATGTTCAGATTCGTGCTGTGGAGAAACCTTCGAACAAGAGTTTACAAAGATAGAATCTTTGACAGTAGATGTAGGCAAAATCAAAGTTGACAAAAATAGTAGTAATGAACAGAATAACTTTGTCTATTCAAAATCTGATGATTTTAAATTTGCAGCGATAAAGATTGCAGTTATTGAGCTAGAAAATCTTTCATTTAGCCATATGAATAAATTTAATTTTTCATTTATTCAAAGTGCCTATGCATGTTCGCCGCCTGAACCTGAACCAGACCAAAAACTCACTTCCATCAGAATAACTTCGGATAAAACAATTTTTAGGGATAGCAAAACTTTCAACTCTGGTCAAGATCTATCCGAGTTGTTTGAGGTTGTGGAAATTTCTAATGAATTTAATAGGCCCATTGAAGATTTTATAATAGATCAAAATGAACACACTTTCCTGTTTGGCTCATATGAATCTAGTTTAATACTAAAATTGAATCAACAAATTCACATTCCCCAGAATGAGCTTTCTATAGAAATAAACTTTGATGATAATAGTCAGTATGTACTCACTACAAATAATTTTAAAATTAAAGACACTATCCGGAAAACTGTGTAAG
>NZ_SMMB01000065.1 GCF_009711365.1 Xanthovirga aplysinae
CAAAGTACAATTGAGATTTTAAACTTTCGGAATAGGAGTCAAAGTTCACAGCTAAGCCATAGGAATCTACAGGACGATTCAGCATATGCTGTGGTCCTCCATAATTTGACCTTATACCTGTTAGGGTGTTTAGGTCAAAATCCCTTCCCGAAGAGGGGCCTCCAAGGTAATTGGTACTCAAAACCCTGGCGCCATTCTCTTGGATTGTACCACTAGAATTGATACTTGCCAGGTTAGCTGTTCCGGAAACGGTTAAAGAAGCGTTTATG
>NZ_SMMB01000753.1 GCF_009711365.1 Xanthovirga aplysinae
TTAAAAGAGGTTTTTAAACAAATCATTTCCTATGGCAAACACCATTATACTTAAAAGGATCACCATTCCGGCTTTTTGAGCTACTTCCAAAAACTTATCTGAAGGGGCACGACCAGAAATCATTTCATAGGTCAAAAACATAACGTGTCCCCCGTCCAGGGCAGGAATAGGAAGGAAGTTCATAAAGGCCAAAATCATAGATATTACTCCTGTAAGATACCAAAATCTATTCCAATCCCAAGTACCTCCGTACATTTGAGCAATTCCAATTGGACTGCTAATGGATTTGGAAGCAGAAACTTCACCTGAGAATATTTTCCCCAATCCTTTTGCATTCGCCCAAACCGTTTCAAATGCCATATCCACCCCTTCAGGAATAGCCTGCATGAAGGTATAATCTTGATGTTTTGAGGCCAGTAACATTTCTGAAGAAAAGCCTAAGGTAGCATCCACGTCTACTTTTATTGGAAGGGTAAGTGAGCTTCCATCTCTTAAAACATTTACATCTATAGTCTGTCCTTTATACTGTTCCAAAATCGGTTTCAATTCCTGAAAGAAACTTACAGGTTCACCGGCAATGCTCAGAATTTGATCCCCAGCTTTTAAACCGCCTTTATCCGCCCCACTTCCAGGTGCAACTTGATTTACATTAAAAGGGAACAAAGGCTCAATAAATTTCACATTTTTTTCTGAAAGCTTCTCTACCAAATCTCCTGGAATAGGAATATCAATAATCTCACCATTTCGCTCAACGGTATAATAACCATTATCAGCAAAGATAGCCTCTGCACTTCTCAAATCGCTAAAATTCTCATAATCATGACCATTGAGCTTTATAATTTTATCCCCAGTCTTTAAACCAATTTCTTGCGCCAATTCATAAGCCATGATTCCATTCTTGTTTACTTCCTCTTTAGGAAAATAAGAAACGCCATTGACATAGGTCATGAAAACAAAAATCAAAATACCGGTGATCACATTCACAATGATACCACCCATCATTACAATTAGACGCTGCCAAGCCGGTTTGGAACGGAATTCCCAGGGTTTAGGCTCTTCAGAAAGTCCTTCAGTATCTAAAGATTCATCAATCATTCCCGAAATTTTCACAAAACCACCTAAAGGAATTGCACCTAGGGAATATTCTGTTTGCCCTACTTTAAAGCCGAAAATTTTAGGAGGAAAACCAATAGAATATTGTTCTACACGCATTCCAAATAACCTTGCCGCAATTAAATGACCAAATTCATGAACACCAACTAAAATTGACAAAGCCAGAATTAACTGGGCGGCCATCACCAGCCCTTCTAATAATGATTCCATTTATAAGTTTTTACTTAACAATTCTATTTTTAATCGAAAAACGGCAAATATAAAAAAAGTTTTAGCGCTTGTCTAAAAATTTCATTCCTAAGCCATTCTCACTAATCGGTTAACCCTTTCCAGGGCTTCCACTCTTGTTTTATGATCTGTATATACGTAATCATCCATTGTAGGATTCCTTACATAATCAATCCTTAATAAACACTCTTCAATAATTTCAGGCATATCTAAAAAACCAATCCTGTCCTTTAAAAATTCGGAAACCACCACTTCATTGGCTGCATTAAGGGCACAAGGCATGTTTCCTCCTTTTTCCAAAGCCAAATAAGCCAGCTTCAGATTCCTGAAATTTTCAAGGTCAGGCTCCTCAAAAGTTAAGGCTGGATAATCCAAAAAACTAAATCTTGGGAAATCGGATTTAAGCCTTTCCGGATAACTTAACGCAAACTGTATGGGAATTCGCATATCTGGCAACCCTAATTGTGCTTTAACAGATCCATCGGTGAATTGTACCATAGAGTGAATTATGGACTGCGGATGCACAGCTACCTCAATCTGATCAGGTCTTAAATCAAACAACCACTTTGCTTCTATTACCTCTAATCCCTTATTCATCAAAGAAGCAGAATCAATGGTTACTTTTGCCCCCATATCCCAATTGGGATGTTTTAAAGCTTCAGCACTGGTTACAGTCCTTAAAAAAGACTTATCTTTTCCACGGAAAGGCCCACCTGAAGCTGTCAATGTAATTTTCTCAATGGGATTATGAAATTCCCCTACCAAGCATTGAAAAATGGCAGAATGCTCCGAATCCACTGGGTAAATATTTACCCCTTTTTCCATGGCCAGCTTGGTAATCAGCTCCCCTGCCACCACCAAAGTCTCTTTGTTTGCCAAGGCAATGTTTTTGCCTGCCTCTATGGCTTTCACTGTAGGCAATAAACCAGAATACCCCACCAAAGCAGTCAAAACAATATCGATACTATCCATTTGGACTACTTCTGCAAGTGCTTTTTTGCTACTGTATACCTTTACTCCATGAGGATCCAAAGCTTCACTTACCTGCTCGTATTTCTTCTCGTTGCCAATCACCACGGCATTGGGTAAAAACTCTAAACTTTGTTCTATCAGAAGATCAGCATTGTTTTGTGCCGTCAACACCTCCACGGTGAATTTTTCTCTATTGGCCCGAACTACTTCCAGGGTCTGGGTTCCAATTGAACCCGTGGATCCCAAAATGGCCACATGCTTTCTTTGTGAATTATTCCCCAACCTTTTACTTTTAATATTTTTAAATTCCTTTTTCTTCAGAAAAAATTAACTTAATCGCCCTTCAGGACTCCCATTCACCTTTTTCAGAAAGGGCGTACAACAGTAGAATTCTCCGAATTATTCCTTAGAGCATGTTTAAAAATTTTCTATTGGTTGCAAATGGTTTATGAAAAGCCTGATTTTCGTTTCTTTTTTCGGTCGTAACCTCCGACTACGAGCTCAAAAAGGGCCTCATTCAACCTTTCAAACCGCCATTTTCACTTCCAAACAAAATATTTAAACAAGCTTTTTGTCTTTACTTAAGAGCTTATCTTAATTACCCCTCCACAAATTTCTGCAAGTAATCCGCAATTTTCCGGTCATTTGCCAATCGTGGCACTTTATTTTGCCCACCAAGTTTACCTTCAGCTTTCATATAATTGATAAAAGAATCCTTTTTTAAAGGTTTCACATGGAGGGTACGAAGAATCTGTCCACTTATCAGATCATCGTAATAGGAGTTCAGCTTTCGTAATTGATTGTCCAAATCCAGGGCAAATGCTTCCATATCAACAGGTGGATTAGCAAACTCCACATACCACTCATGTAATGGTAATCCCTCTTTAGGAGTAACTTGAGGAGCAACACTAAATTCTATCAACTCAGTTTCGGGGTGCTCCGACATGGCAAATTTCATTGCACCTTCCACTTCCTCTCCGATCACATGCTCTCCAAATGCAGAAATAAAGTGTTTAATACGACCGGTCACAACAAGCCGATATGGGTATTTGCTTACAAACTTAACTGTATCGCCAATGGAATAACCCCACAATCCGGCATTTGTATTCAGAATAAGGGCATAATTAACCCCTAGCTCTACTTCCCCAATAGATAAGCGCCTTGGATTTTCATCAAAATACTCATCGGCAGGGATAAACTCATAAAACATACCTGAATTGAGGAGCATTAAAAGACCTTCCTCCTTTTGACTATCCTGGAAAGCAATAAATCCCTCAGAAGCTGGATAAGTTTCTATGGAATCAATTTCTTTCCCTATTGACTCATAAAGTTTTGCTTTATAAGGCTCAAAATTCACGCCACCATAAACAAATAAAGAGAAATCAGGAAAAATATCT
>NZ_SMMB01000858.1 GCF_009711365.1 Xanthovirga aplysinae
TGGCTCAAAGGTGAAAATGGTTCGGGAAAAACAACATTATTAAAATCAATAGCGGGCCTTATTCCCTTCCAAGGTGATATTGTATTAGATCAAAGAATTAGCATACGAAAAAATGTAATGCTTTTTAAACAACGTGTCAACTATTCGGAAGCTGAACCTCTGTATCCTGCTTTTTTAACCGGGAAGGATCTAATCCAATTTTATTGTGAAACCCTCAATGAAGATTTCGAAAAAGCTACTGACCTGGCAGATACATTTGTCATTTCAAATTTCCTAAATCAGAAGATTGCTTCCTATTCTAGTGGAATGCTTAAAAAACTTTCTTTGGTCTTAGCTTTTATAGGTAATCCATCTCTTATTCTGCTTGATGAGCCACTAATCACTTTGGATAATAAAGCTGTCGTACAAATACACAGATTAATTGAGCAATACAGCAATCAAGGTGCAACTTTTTTATTGACTTCCCATCAATCCTTTGATTTATTTTCTTCCCTAATCCCAACCCAATTAGTGCTAAAAAACAAAGCTATTACCATTGAAAAATAATTATGTTGAAAGTCCTGCTAAAAACCATTGGTTATCAGTTCTATAAAGTAAACGGTGGCTTCTTTCTTTTTCTATTTTTACTTCTTTTTGGCATTGTAAGCCCAAATGTGATTGTCTCTTATCATTTCTCTATTATGCAAGGAGTGGTCAGTTCCCCCGAAGTTCTAGCACTTGCCCTTATCGTTTGGTTCCTTTATGGAATTAAATGTTTAAACTTCACACTAAAAGCTTTTGATCAGCCAGAAAACATCTTTTTATATAATTTGATAGGGCTAGCAGTGGGAAGAAAAAATCTAATCCTACTTTTTAGTCAGGTTTTCATTTATTTACCTGTCTTAATTTATATCATCCTTATTCTAGGCCTTGCAGTCTACATGGGAGAAACGGGAGCATTTCTAATCGTTTTGACTTATACAATGCTGTTTTTTACGGGGAGTATCCTTATCTACAATAAAAAGTTAATTAACCATAACATCATAAAAAATTCATTTGTATTAAATACACCCATTAAGATATCCCGGAAACCAAGTTTTCTTTATCTTATATTCTTTACCCTCCATGAAAAAAAGTTAACTTTTTTTGGCTTGAAACTATTCTCTTTTCTGATTCTCTATCTTTCTACCATTGCAAGCAAAGAGGACTTGCAAGGCGGTTTATTCCTGATTTTATATCTACTTATTGCCCTTGCACATTGTATATTGGTTTTTTATTACCAACAATTTATGGAAATACAAATGGCCTTCAGCAGGAATTTACCTATTTCCAAGCTCAAAAGATTTTTCCTATATCCTCTAACTTATTTGTTAATTTTCTCGCCAGAATTAACCCACATGCTTACAAACTCCTCAACATTAATTGAATGGGAGGTGTTACTGGTGTCTTATATGATAGGCATTACCCAACTCACATTCCTTACTAGTATCCTTTATTTTAAAGACCTACAAATGAAAAAATATATAAGAATTGTATTTGCAATTTATATTTTATCCGTTTTTCTGGCCCTTTCAGCCAAATATTTACTCATCTTCTTACCATTGGTTTTGGCTGTTATTATTTTCTATAGAAATTATGATAATTACCAATTAAACGCCAACCTATATTAGGCTTAAAAACATTGTAGAAGGTAATACCATTTTTTTTAATCCTGTTTAATTTATTTGACCAAGAGTTTCTACTCCAAACACAAAAAATGCTTCATTAGGCCTTTTCCTATTTGTTGATTTCCAAATCTACACCGCTAATTAAAAAAGGAAAATATTTAAGGTCGGAGAGCTAAGTTTCCTTGCCATAGTAAAATTAATATCCTGGACTCTAAACGCAAACGTTTGTAATTAGACTTCCTTTAAAAAGCCTAAAAAAGAGCTTGTCTACCCTTCAATAAAATTATATCTTTCCAAGATAGGATGAAGGTCTAGAGTATTCTAAACGAAACAAAGAAAAGGACCTATCAACTGATCATTTTAATATTTCAGCAATAAAATGGAAGATAACCTTCAAGGAATAAGTCATTTTCACCAACTCTTGGAATATAATTTTTCCTACTAAAAGAAAATTTTACCCGACTTCCTATAATCAGTTAAATATGAATTTTTTGTCAATAATTAAATAACTATGAAAAAGAGAATCCTCAGCGTCTTCTTATTTTCTGCTATGCTGTCCGCTTGTCAACAAGAAAAGAAAGCCGAAAGTCAAGAAGAGCCTAAGAAAGTTGAACAAAAAGAAACCTTTTCAACAAAAGGCAAAACTATTAGTGTATATACAACTGCAGAAAAAACTGGTGACCGCTTAACATTAACTGATGAATTAACCTTCAAACCAGGAGAACAACCCTTGGAATCTGAGGTTTCTGTATTCGTAAATCCTAATAAACGATTTCAGAAGTTTATGGGTATAGGTGGAGCTATAACCGATGCCAGCTCTGAAGTTTTTGCGAAATTGCCGGAAGAAAAGCAAGAAGAACTTCTACAAGCTTATTATAATCGAGAAAAAGGAATTGGTTATACTTTAGCCAGAACCACTATTCATAGTGCGGATTTTGGCAGTGGAAGCTACACCTATATAGAGGAAGGTGATAAGGAGTTAAAAACCTTTAGCATTGATCATGATAAGGAGTTTAGAATTCCTTTAATTAAGAAGGCCACAGCAGCGGCAGGTGGAGAGTTATTATTGTATGCGAGTCCCTGGAGTCCTCCTGCATTCATGAAAACTAACAATGACATGTTGCATGGCGGAAAATTATTACCGGAGTATTATGATACTTGGGCTACTTATTTTACCAAATTTATTAAAGCTTATGAAGCTGAAGGAATGCCTATTTGGGGAGTCACCATACAGAATGAACCTATGGCTGTTCAGCGATGGGAGTCTTGCATCTACACAGCAGAAGAGGAAAGAGATTTCCTTAAAAACCACTTAGGTCCGATCATGGCAAAGGAAGGATTAGGAGACAAAAAGATTGTCGTTTGGGACCACAACAGAGACCTAATTACCCAGCGAGCTAATACTATTTTTGAAGATCCGGAAGCAGCAAAATATGCTTGGGGTATTGGCTTCCACTGGTACGAAACTTGGGCCGGAGGAGAACCAATGTTTGACAATCTCGAAAATGTTCATGAATCCTATCCTACAAAAAATCTATTATTCACCGAAGGTTGCCAGGAAGCTTTTAATCCAGAGCGTTATCAATATTGGCCAAATGCTGAAAGATACGGCCGATCTATGATCAATGATTTTAACAAAGGAACTGTGGGCTGGACCGACTGGAATATTTTGCTTGATGAAAGAGGTGGACCAAATCATGTGGGCAACTTCTGTTTTGCACCTATACATGCAGATACCAAATCTGGGGAATTGATCTATACCCCTTCTTATTATTACATCGGTCATTTTTCCAAATTTGTTCGTCCTAATGCCCAAAGGGTAAGTACAACAAGTAGCAGAAGTCATTTATTAAGTACCTCTTTTATTAATGAAGATGGAAAAATGGCAACCGTCGTCATGAATCATACGGATGAAAACATCACTTACAACTTATTTGTGGGATCGGATGAAACACAATTAACCATTCCAGCTCACGCTATGCAAACACTGGTATACTAATAAAACATACTGCACATTAAAAATTTTTAATTGATTTTCGGGCGCATCCATCAATGCGCTCGATTTTTTTTACCTAGTAAAAACAAGATTAATTTTATCACCGCCCTTTTTTGTTTCAAATTTTGTATTTTTTCCCATTAAAAGGGGTTTTACCATTTTTCAATTATTAATTTTAGTCAAAAAAAGAATGCTATATTCTTTCTTTTTTCCCCTTTCATCTTTTCCTTTGACTGTTACATGTAGATTAAATTTGATTAAAATTTAATAAATAGCTAGTTCGCCAATGATAATTGCTTACTCTAAAAACCCTTTTCAACAAACCTTTGGAATTTTAATTCATAACATTTGGAGAATTTTATTCTGTCTGATTTGCGCCGCAGTAGCCTATGCCACTCATGACATTTTTGGGCACTCCTATGTAAAATTACCAGCCGTACCCATTAGCATTTTGGGAGGGGCCTTGGCTATTTTCCTAGGGTTTAGAAACAGTTCCGCTTATGACCGATGGTGGGAAGCTCGAAAAATCTGGGGGGAAATAGTCAATAATAGTAGGGCCTTTACCATGCAACTCCTTACTTACTCTTCAAAAGGAGAATCCACAGAAATGGAATTTGAAACATGGCAAAAAGAGGTAATCTACAGACATATAGGTTGGGTTTATGCCTTAAAGTCCGTTTTAAGAAAGGAGCCCTATTGCAAAGAACTTCAGTATTGGATTCCGGAAAAGGACGAGAGCACCCTGAAGGATAAAAGTAATATACCAACCCAGTTATTAGCCATTCAGGGTCAGGAGTTAAAATATGCACTGCATAAAGGTTGGATTGAAGATTTTCGCTTATACAATTTAACCGGTCTAGTCACCAAACTTTATGATAATCAAGGAAAGTGTGAAAGAATAAAAAATACCGTATTTCCATTTTACTATAATTATTTTACTCGTTTATTCCTGTGGTTATTTATCATTTGTCTACCCTTTGCCTTAGTGGAAAGCATGGACTGGGTCAGTATTCCCATGAGCATTGCCATAGGCTTTGTTTTTACCGTACTGGAAAAATCAGGAATAAACACCGAAGATCCCTTTGAAGGAAGAGCGTCTGATATCCCCTTAGAAAACCTGTGTCGGAATATCGAAATTGATTTAAGAGAAATGATTGAGGATACCAACATA
>NZ_SMMB01000596.1 GCF_009711365.1 Xanthovirga aplysinae
GTTCAAAACACTTTTTAAAATTAGTAAACAACAATTTGATTTAACCCCCATCTAACTGAAGCCTAGCATTAAAATCTATTAAACCATGTCGAATACACAACAGCAGAAGCCCGGCTTTAACTGTCCGGAGTGTGGAAGTTTTATCCAAACCAATATTGAACTTATTTTAAGTGGAAAAATATATTGTTCATCCTGTGGCCTTGAACTAACCCCTCAGTTAGATCAACAAGATAAAGAGGCTTTAAAAAAGATGGATGATGCCAATCAAAAATTGAGGGATATAAAAAGGGACCAGAATTAGAAAGAATTTAGAATTATCAGTGAATTATGAAGAATTTAAAATGAGGTTGGGTCGACAAATAACTTATTTTTGTCTAGGAGTCAATAATTTTTGTAAAGGAAACTTTAAAATACCTGTTTCCTAAAATTTGGGAAAATGATTTTCAACAAAAGCAATTAAGTTAAAAATGGATTTTCCTTTTTAGGCATAATTTTCAGAAAAGTATATTAATTTTTTGATCGAAAAGAACATGCATCAATTTTTTCCTGAACGACATGGTGTAAAATATAAAAATCAGTGGGAATTACCCACTTCCCTAAAGATTCAAATAAGGGACTATTACCATCAGGCACAAAGCCCTACTTTAAAAGAACTGTATAAAGATTATAATGATGCCATGGAATTATATGGCATGGATATAACTCTTTTCAATTTAGGTAGGAAACGGCTACCTGCCCCCTCTATGCTTAACCATGCTTTTGTTTATTTGATGGTAGATTATTTCTTGTTCGAGAAAAACATAAGTTTTTTATGCAAAAAAGCACAACCTAACCTCCAAAGTAAAAAAGGAGAAGTGCTAATGGAAACTTTAAAAGCCCGGTTGATGGATAATATTCGAGACAATGCCATCACTACACTTTACTGGTTGAGTGTATTAAATACCCCCTTTAACCTCGACCTCTATAAAAATTTATTGAAAAAACAGATATCTCCCCTAGTTAAATCCTATGACCAAAAGGCAGAATTTAACGTTGATTTACCTGAGGAAATAGATTCTCCAGATAACAGAGCACAAAAAGCTTTGAGAATACAATGGAGATACCTTCAAACTAAAATTCAATCATTCGGACTTTGGCCTATTGTTTTGCTCCAAGAAAAATCCTCTCCTTTTGAACAGGCTCAATTAATTGTATTTGAAAATAATTCCATAAAAGGAGAGGAGGTAAGACTAAAAGTTTATGATCCTTCTTTCCCTGGTGAAACTCAAGACTTGCTAATCAATTTAGAAGAGAATTTCATTGACTACCAAAAGGAAAAGTTCAGATTGTTTTTTTGTTGTAATTACACCCCATTGAAACCAGAATTGAGCTTTTTCTCTTCAATTATTAATTTTTTTTATTGATTTTCCAATCTTTTTTCCTAAACTAATATTTCAAGCACTGTCCCACTAAACTGATTTTGCTATGAGATTAAAAGTAGTCCGCTATGATAGTGGTCCTCAAGACACCTTGGGAAAGCTTTATATAAATGATCGATTTGCTTCTTATACCTTAGAAGATGAGTATCGAAAAGTAAAAGTTAAAGGAGACACCCGAATTCCTGAAGGCTCCTATCGAATAACCTTTCGTAATGAAGGTGGATTCAATATGAAATACAGCCATAGGTTTCCTGACATGCATAAGGGAATGCTATGGGTAAGAGATGTTCCTAATTTTCAGTACGTATTAATCCATATTGGCAACACAGAAGATGATACCGCGGGATGTTTGCTGGTGGGGGATAAAACTGGGACGTTAAAAGGTAAAAGAGCTATTTTAGGCAGCTCATCTTCTTACAAAAAGATTTATCCCATAGTTGCAAATGCCTTATCAAACGGGGAAGAAGTTTCAATTGAATACATCAACAAGGATAATAATCCTGAAGAACTTCAAACTCCATCTACCTCTCATCCAATTGCCTCTCTTCAAAAAAAAACAGGAAGCAAATACCTTTGGATTTTAGATTCGGGAAAAGATGAAATCTATTCTAATCATTTCGGATCTTCTGCATGGGAAATTGATCAGTACATGAAACATGAATTGAATGGAAAAATCATTCAGGCCCTTAAGAAAAAACTTCAAGGAACAGGCATTAGCTATTATGAATCCTCCCCTCCATCTTTAAATGGATCGATTTATTCGCGCATTCGTCGGGCAAATGAATTATCAAAAGGGAAACCTAAATTTTTAGTTTCTTTTCAATCCGGTCAGACAACCTTAGGAAACAGAAACTCAAAAATAGGACTGGAAACCTTTTATTTTCCTGGAAGCAAAAAAGGGCAATTATTAGCAGAGGAGTTTCAGTCAAAATTAGCTAGTCGCTTACAACTTGTAAACAAAGGAATAAAAACATCTAAGGCATCTCTATTAAGAAAGACAAAAATGCCTGCAATTATTTCCAAAATGGAGCTAAATGGAAATTATCGACAATTTGAACAAATGATGGATGGCGGTTTTATTAACAAAAGTGCGGAAGCTCACTTTAATACTATTCAAGAAATAGAAGGAAAATCAAATTTTTAGCCACTATGGTATTAGAATAAAAAGAGGCATTTTAAAAA
>NZ_SMMB01001080.1 GCF_009711365.1 Xanthovirga aplysinae
ACCTGTTATTCTTATTTCCTTTTCAATACATTTACTCTCCTCCCCTTTTGAGAAGCATAAATTTCATTATCATACATAGCTTCACAATAGACAGCCGGCAAATAATAGTTACCTTGGTAAGCCGCATTCAAATTCACCTTAAAAGTTTTACGCTCCCGCGGTTTCAAATCAAAATAAAGTTAGCACCTTATCATCTCTGATATCCTGATATTCCGGAGTACTTTGTCCATTTTCATCTCCCATTAAACGACTGTTTAGAATTTCCCATCCAGCAGGGAATACCTGGCTTAAGGCCATTTCTTTATAAACACCCCTAAGTCCCGGATTATAAACGGTAACCCGAGCTTCAAAATCGGTACCTTGCTCCAACTGGTTAATATCAATTTCTTCTCCGGATTTGTTCAGGTAGTTTACCATTATTTCCAGATTCTTAGCCGAGGTTTCCTCCTGCCCTTCCAGAGGCTGCCCCTCCAGGATCAGACGGGCATACAAAGGGGTTTCTCCTGAGTTTTCGAGGAGAATATTTCCAGGATTTTCTGCTTCTAAGGTGTTGGAAGAAACTAAACGCCCACTGCTGATGTGGTTGACTTTTCCATTTGGTTGAGTTAATGCAAAGTTAAAATATTTATTTTCTTCCTCCAGTTGAACAAAGTCTGCCACAGCAATAAGGCTGTACGCTGTTGCCTGTGTGCTGATCCAGTTTTGACCGTTACTTAACTCTTTTGCTATTTGAGAAAGGATTTCTATTCCCTCCTCACGCATACCCAATAAACTTAGCGTTTCCAATATCATAGCTCTATCTCGCAGAGCAGATCCGAAGGTTCCTGAAAGCTCCCGATAAGGCTTTACTTCTTTATTTACATCTTCAATAACTCCCTTAGCCACTTCTTTCAGGCCCATAATAGCATAGGCTGCAGCCAATTTCCATTTGGCCTGTGGACTTAGGTTATCCCGTGTTCGCAAACGATTCATGGTCCCACGGTCCTCCTCCTGGGCCAGTGCCAAAGTGTATAAGCGATAGGCTTGAATAAGGTCATCCCGACTATATTCAGAATCAACTTTCCACCTGTTGGCTTTATCCTTCTGGTATTCTACCCACTTGGTAAACATACTTTCCGGTACACTATACCCCTTATCTTTAGCCAGCGTCAAAAAGTGTCCGGCATAATTTGTCCCCCATTCATTGGATTCCAGTAGTCCCGGCCAATAAGCAAAGACTCCTTCCGAAGTTTGAAACTGGAGTAATCGGTTAATTGCCGCGGTAACATTACTCTGAATCTCTAATTTCTCATCATCACTTAGATCCATTAACTGAGGCAAAAATAATTGTGCAAATACAGAAGACACCGTTTGCTCCACGCATCCATGCGGATAACGAATCAAATAAGCCAATCGTTGCTTTAGATTTATGGCCGGCAAACGTGACACCTCCAAAGTTGCTTCATTGGTTCCTACAAGTCCAAAAGGCTGATAATCCTGCTTCCAACTTTCCCCGGCCTCAATAAATTTATTCACCACTTTGGTCATCTTGGGGTTAGCAGAGCGAACATCAAGTTCTACCTCGTAAGTAGCTTTGTGTTTACCAGCAATGGCTTCAATCTCCACTTTGGCCAATCCCGTACTTTCAGCCGTTTCCATAGAAAATTCCACAACCTGATTTCCAGGCTTTTGGAAAGCAATACTTTTGGCCCTGGCTCCTGTGACCTTTAATTTTTCGTTCCCTTTTACTTTTAGTTTAACACTTTTTATACCCTCATCATGTACAAATACATTGACCGGCAATTTGATTTTTTCACCAGGTCCCAAAAGGCGAGGAAGAGTCCCAAGGACCATTAAAGCCTCCTTCACAGGGGTAGTTTTTTCAGCTGTTCCATAGGCTCCATCCTGAGCGGCAATAACCATCGTCCTTACCGAACCTATGTATTGAGGCATTTGAAATTTATGGTTCTTTGTTTTCCCTTCATCTAATTTAAAAGGTCCCAAAAATTTAACTACTGGTTTAAATCGATTCGTTTTTCTTTCCTCTTCCTCACTTAATTCATCATCCCCACCAATAGCCAAGAGGTGTTCTAATTCACCACCATAAGCGCCTATTACTTTATCGTAAAAATCCCAGCTTTTCACTCCCAGAGCTTCTCTTGAATAGAAATGCTCCCAAGGTTTTGGAGTTTTGAATTTTGTAAGATCTAGTAAACCATCTTCTACCACCGCAAGCGTATAAGCCATTGCTTTTCCATTGGCTTCCGAAACTTTAATGTTCACCTCCTGCTCAGGTTTAAGGAGGTCAGCCATATCAATCTTTGGCTCAAGGTGTGTTTCAGGGTCACTCACCCCTATAGGAATTACCCCATAAAGGCGCATAGGCAGGTCATTATGCGATTGGTCATGAGGCTGTAGTAAAGTGACATGGGCATAGAAGTTAGGAGCCATTTGTGACTCAGCTTCAAACTTAACCGTATTTTCACCTTCTTTCATTTCTACCCACCAACTTTTTAATACCCTATTACCATTTTCTATACTTACCAAAGCCCTACCCTGATTTGAACCAGGAATACTTAAACTAATTTCTTCTCCAACAGCATACTCATCCTTATCAGAAGAAAACGTTAACATACTTGCCCCATCAGCATCACTCTTTCGTTGACGACCCGCCCATCCCGGCCAATCAATATAAACGATTTTACCAGCTGAATGCCCCGATACCGGATCAAACACCCGTACATAATATCGCCCCCAATCCGGATACTTAATTTGGAAATTTACATTTCCTTTCCCTTTGTTAGTGCTTGTTTTTCCCTTAAAAACAGGACTCTTATAAGACCGCCCCAGATAATTGGCTATATCGTCCTCCGATTTATCCCACCACCAACGCCAATTTAGTTTATATACTTCTACCTCCACATTTTGTCGTGAAATAGGAGCACCATTAGCATCTACACTAACTATTCGAATGGGAATATCCTTGTCGGTTTCCAACATTCCTCTTTTATCACCCTCTGGCAGCCTTAAACCTACAAATGAAGCATAAGGGTAATAAGGAATACTAAAACGATCAATACTAAAATCACCACCTTCCTCAAATACCTTTCCTTTAAAAACTGCATTTAGCATTCCAGGTGCATTCTCTGGGGTTTCCAGATTTAAGTTTATCTTGGCAAAACCGTCTTCATTCACTTTACCATCAAAAATCTCTGTTGTTTCTGACCTAAAATCCCTGGATAAATCATCAAAGATGTAATTAGGAAAGGCCTTAAATGCTGTAGAGGACCTCACCAAAGTCATCTGGAAATTGGCACGTAACCCCTGTGCAGGAGCACCATGTAACCAATTGACTTGTAGATCTCCCTCTTTCGCTTTTTCTAATTGAGTGAGTTTGTTGGTTTTAAAATCTAAGTTAATTTTTAATCGATTTGGCTTTACGGTTTCCAGACGGAGACTTTTTCTAAAAACGCTTCCTCCTACCTTTACAACTGCAGTCCAATTTCCCGTCCTATAATCAAAATCCGTAGGAATATGGAAAGCATAAATACCAGAAATATGATCCTTCTGCACCATTCGATGCACCAGTTGTCCATAAGGATCGGACAACTCCAAGACCACAGGGTGAACTTTAGGAAGCCGTTTTTCCAGATCTTCCAACATAAATGTCAGATGTAAAGTATCCCCTGGTCGCCAAACTCCTCGTTCCCCATAAAGGAACCCTTTTATTCCCTTCTTAACTTTTTGACCTGCTACATCAAAATTACTCAGGGAAAGAGAAGAAGCAGGGTCCAATTTCAGATAAGCCCTTTGCTCCCCTTGCTTGGCCATTAGAACAAAAGGTTTTTTGTTAAGAGCCAATTCTGCCTTTCCATCATTGGACGATACCGAAGTAGCCATTACCTGTTGCTGGTAGTCATATACCTCAAGGTCAACACCACCTAAAGGTTCTGTATTTTTCAAATCGGTAACAAAAGCATGCAGGACACCATTTTCTCCCTGTTTGGCAATAAGGCCTAAATCCGAAGCCAATACATTTCTCTTGACCGAACGCTCTCTTCTATAATAAGCCGAATGACAAGGGTTATCCCTTTGATACCAGTCATAATCGTAGGAATAATAGTCTTCATAGGAATCCCAATTTGTAGTTTCCAGATCAGCTTCACTAAAATCCCAATCCTCCTCCATAGTTTGCCCTTCATCGGCCTGGGCAATTTCCTGTTCACAGTAGTAAGCAGAATGAGCATGACGAAACCCTAACTCCACCTGATAAATGGCTCCGGGCTCCACTGTGATCAACTCCGCTAAATCGAGGGTAAAACGATTCCATTCTCCCAAATTGGTAATTCCTGAAGTATTTAAATAGATGGTTTTTCCAGCTACAGGGCGACCCACTCGTATAAGCTCCTGACTTCCATCCAATTGATTACTTTGCAAAAATTGAAGTACATTATTCTCAAAAATTCGAATTACTTTAACATCAACGGCCTTTAAACTCACCGCCTCAAAAGGTATCACAAGGCCCTGTGTATTAGGCAAAATCACACCCTTTCCCACAAAACGAACGGCAGGTTTTTCTTGTGAAAATAGTAGGTTAGCTTCAAAATCTTCTTGCAGCTTGTACCCTGAAAGGTTAAATACTTCCTTATTTACCTGAATATTCACCTTACCAGTTAAACGCTCGTGGGTAAAAACATTAATTTTGTTTCCTATAATTAAAAAGTACGACTTTTGAATATTCCCCCTACTTTCCACCCTAATGAGCCCCTCCAAATCCTGGTTTTGCCGCAATGCATCCGAGAACTCTAAAGAAATATGGGTTTCTCCCCCCTGAACTGCCCTGGCCTGTAATATTTTAAAATCGCCCAGAGCAGGAATTTCCACCTCCTTGTTTCCCGTAAGTTTCATTCCCAGGGCCTTTCCATTCCATTTTAAAAGTAGATTTCCGGCCTCCTTCTTCCGTTTGATCCCCTTGACAAAGAAATTATGGATGTTTTCTTTATTGGATGGATGCTCCCAACTAATTGATAAGGAGTTATCTTCCTGGTAGGCTGTTAATACTTTCTCAATTTGTTCATTCTCGGCAAAGTCAGCTGTATATATTTTCCCTTGCAATTGATGATTGACCGGGTCATTCATGTCCATTAACTGGAGGCCATCCACCTTTACCTCAAAATTTTGAACAATTGTTTTAAAGCTAAATTCAAAATATTTATTTTCCTCAGCAATCGGCAACACTTTGGAAAGATCGGCAACGACATTGTAAGTCTGCTTTTGTTTTAAAGGTTTAGCTGGTTTAAATATGATGGTACGTTTATCCGCCCAATAAGCCTTCCCTGAGATTTTGGGTTCAAAAGAAAAAAAACCCGAAGGTACCTTTTCGGCTAAGCCTTGAATTTCGGGGTTAGAATTAGCTAATCGAATACGAATCTCTCCATGAGAAGAGATTACTCCTGTGGTATAAGAAGAAACATATTCACGGTAAAGTTCCGCTTGTTCTTGCTTACTAAGTGCTTTAGATTGTTCTTCTTTCTTTTTAGAGCATTGAAAAAAAATTAATGCTATTAATATGAACAGGATTTTACTAAGAGAAATATAGGTGTAGGAGTATTTCTTGTTCATTATAAAAATTTTTATAGGAAAAATTAAAAAAAATTACTTTTAAAAGAGCTTAACTATGGCGATAAAAATAAATAACATACTTAGAAAATACTCTTATTTTTGCAGTAAAAGTATAAATTATTATTTAATTAAATAGAAAATAATTAACACATTTATAATCATTTCAACATTATTAACATTATTTTCCAAAAATAATAACATATAACATACAGAGAAATAATCCAAAAACAACACTAGTAAACACAAAACTAAGGAGGGCTAGTTTTAGAAAATAGATGATTTTCCTTTTGAGAAGTAAACCAACTTACACTTCATTTCGTTTACCTCGATGTTAATCCTTTCAATGACAAAAGGTATTACTCCGATTAATCCTTCGCAAGAACACGAAAGAAGCACCTACTACAAAAACAGGGATGAATAATAGGTGCATAGGTGTCCTTGAGTCCATTGAAATTAATTTTTATAGAAGAAAGTGGTCTTAAGACCAAAAGTAGAAAGGAAACCCTAAAATTAAGTTCCAATTAACAAAATTGAATAGAACATATAAACAAATTTTCCCAGGTACAGCCTATTGATATAAAAACTAAAAAAGATAACTACTGATATGTTAAATTTCGAATTTAAAAACCCAACCAAGATCATTTTTGGTAAAGACCAAATCACTAGTCTTTCAAAAGAAATTCCCGATAATGCTAAAATCCTAATGCTATATGGGGGTGGTAGCATTAAGAAGAATGGTATCTATGAACAGGTAACTGCAGCTTTGAGCAATTTTGAGGTAGTAGAGTTTGGAGGAATACCAGCAAACCCAGAATATGAGATCCTTTTAAAAGCTCTTGAAGTCATAAAGTCGGAGAATATCACCTTCCTACTAGCTGTGGGTGGAGGCTCTGTTATTGACGGAACTAAATTCTTGTCATCAGCAGCCCTTTATGAGGGAGATACACCATGGGATATTTTGGCCAATAAAAAACCTACATTAAAGGGACTTCCTTTTGGCACGGTACTAACCTTGCCAGCAACTGGATCGGAAATGAACTCCGGAGCAGTAGTGAGCCGGGCTGAAACAAAAGAAAAACTAGCCATGGGCGGGCCAGGATTATTTCCCCAATTCTCCATCTTGGATCCTCAGGTTGTTCAGTCTATCCCAAAACAACAATTGGCCAATGGTATTGTGGATGCCTTTACCCATGTATTAGAACAATATATGACTTACCCTTCCGGAGGGCACTTACAAGATCGAATTGCTGAAGGCATCTTACAAACACTTATCGAAATAGCGCCCAAAATAATTGCAGATCCTTCTGATTACGAGGCTGCATCCAACTTTATGTGGAGCTGCACCATGGCCCTAAATGGATTGATACAAAAAGGAGTCCCTACCGATTGGGCCATCCATGCCATGGGACATGAATTGACCGCCTTATATGGAATTGACCATGCCAGAACACTTGCCATTATAGCACCAAGCCATTATCGATTTAATTTTGAAAACAAAAAGGATAAACTGGCACAATTTGGAGAAAGAGTTTTTGACCTAAGAGAAGGAACCAAAGAAGAAAAGGCAAAAGCAGCCATTGAAAAAATGGAAGATTTCTTCCACTCCCTAGAGATAAAAACAAGACTTTCAGAATATACTCCTGCATATAAGGGTACAGCTAGCATTATTTCGAAGCGCTTTAACCAAAGGTCCTGGTTGGGAATAGGGGAACATAAAAACCTCACTCCGGATCATGTTGAAAAAATTGTGGAAATGAGTTATTGATCAATTTTGTTGCCAAGGAAACCACAAATTTAAAAAAGCGCCTATCTTCAAACATATTATTGAAGCAGGCGCTTTTCATATGAACAGGGCTTGGGGTAAGATCAACCGTTATAATAACTCTCCTGAAGAAGAAATATTATGAACTCTTCCAGGATATCTTTTAAATACCTCATGCACCGTTTTTAAAATATCCTTTTTGGCAACATTAGCTCTTTTTAAGGATCGATCAGCAGATGCATGCCAAATAATTCTATTGCTATTCGTGTCTAGAAAACTGACTACTAAAGTCCCTTTATTATATTGGTAAGGAATCCTTATTGGATAAGGATAGCCCCAACCCCATCCCCAAC
>NZ_SMMB01000861.1 GCF_009711365.1 Xanthovirga aplysinae
TTCTCAGATCAAAGAGGATCAGGATAAAGTGGTTAAAGGTTTAACAAAACGAGGAATTGCTAAACCCGAAAGTTTGATCCAAGAGGTTCTTGATTTAGACCAAAAAAGACGTACCACACAAGTTAAATTGGATGATACCCTTTCCCAGTCTAATAATTTAGCCCGACAAATTGGGCAATTAATGCGTGAAGGCAAAAAAGAAGAGGCCGATAGGGTAAAAACACAGACTTCTGAGTTAAAGCAACTAGGCAAATCCTTACAAGAGAATCTTTCCACCTTTGAAGAGGAATTAAAACAGTTACTTTACAATATTCCTAACGTGCCCCATGAAAGCGTGCCAGAGGGCAACAGTGATCAAGACAATGAGGTGATCTATGAACATGGGAAGATACCTTCGTTACATGATACTGCCAAACCACATTGGGAGCTTATCAAGGAATATGATATCATTGATTTTGACCTGGGTAACAAGGTAACAGGTGCAGGTTTTCCATTTTATAAGGGAAAAGGCGCCCGTTTGCAAAGAGCTTTAATTAACTTTTTTCTTGACGAAGCTCTGGCAGCAGGTTATTACGAGGTGCAACCTCCCATTGTCATTAATGAAGCTTCAGGAATTGGCACAGGGCAATTACCAGATAAAGAAGGGCAAATGTACCATGCCACTAAAGATAATGTCTATTTGATTCCTACTGCCGAAGTACCTATTACAAACATGTACAGAGACAGCATCATTAAATCTGAAAATTTGCCCATAAAAAATGTAGGGTATACACCTTGTTTCAGACGAGAGGCTGGTTCATGGGGGGCAGATGTTAGAGGCTTAAACCGGCTGCATCAGTTTGATAAAGTAGAAATCATACAGATACAAAAGCCTGAAAAATCTTATGAGGCTTTTGACGAAATGTGCAAGCATGTACAAGGATTATTGGAAAAGCTGAATCTCCCTTATCGGGTTTTAAGATTATGTGGCGGTGATATTGGATATACTGCAGCCCTTACTTTTGATATGGAGGTCTATTCTGCAGCACAAAAAAGATGGTTGGAAGTTAGTTCCGTAAGTAATGTCGAGACTTATCAATCCAATCGTTTGAAACTTCGCTATAAAGATGAGAGTAAGAAAACAAAACTTCTCCATACTTTAAACGGAAGTGCTTTGGCTTTACCAAGAATAGTGGCCGCAATACTGGAAAACAACCAGACAGAAAATGGAATTGTTATTCCTGAGGTATTGAGGAAATATACCGGTTTCGATAAGATTTAAGAGCTGATTAATTACGAATAGAGTAAAAGCCATCTCTTTAAGTTACCTTACGGGAATCTTTAAAGCTTAAATTTCATCTTTTGGTAAGTTCTATTATAATTTGAGAAGTTCTAATTCATAGTTTGAATTTAAATCGATTCTTTAGCGTCAATTTTTCAGACCATGGGTTTAATAATTTCCATAAACCTAATTTTCAATAAAAAGGCATTTTTCCATTGGGTAGGCTTGGACCAATAATAATTTTTTAGCTATGATAAATATTCGAAAGGGAAAGAAAGAGGATCTTCCGCAAGTGTTAAAATTGATCCATGAATTGGCTGTTTTTGAAAAAGCACCAAATGAGGTAGAAAATAATGTGGAAAAGATGCTGGAAGATGGTTTTGGAGAAAAACCCGTATTTGAGTTTTTTGTTGCTGAAACAGATACCCAAATTATTGGAACTGCTATATATTACTACAGTTATTCCACTTGGAAAGGAAGATGTCTCTATCTAGAGGATTTAGTTGTTTCCGAATCATTTAAAAGGCAAGGAATAGGGAAATTACTTTTTAACCAACTAATTAGTCAGGCCAAAAAAGAAAAAGTTGCCCGTTTATCTTGGCAAGTGCTTGATTGGAATGAGCCTGCAATCAATTTTTATAAGAAACTGAACGCTGATCTTGATAGTGAATGGATTAACTGTAAATTAACTCGTGAGCAATTAGAAATAAAATCGTAAAAGTTGATGAGTGAAAAGTGAGGTAACTCCAACAAAATTTCTTTTCATTTTTAAAAAGTAAATTAGGGGATTACGAAAGATAAAATTTTTGTAATCCCCCAATTTCACACTGACTCCAGTAAAGATCGAAAAGCTACCATTTTATCTTTGAACTTTTCTTGATGGTCTTGTCTTAGCTTTTCTGCATATTTTTCCAGATAAAGATCAATTTGATCCATGGAGGGCGCATAATACATTATGGCATAATTAGTCCCTTCTTGTGCACCCTCTGAAACCAATCTAAAAAATTTATATTCTGAAAAACATCCGGTTTTCATCACTTCAGGGATGTGAATATTTTTCATATAATTCAACCATTTTTCTTCTACTTCCGGATCTATATTTACAGTTACATTATAAAGGATCATAATCTTTAAAAATTTTATTCATCAAAAAAAGCGCATCGTTTACCTTTTCAACACCACATTATTCGCTTAAAAGCAAAAAATTTAGACAAGCTCTAAGGCTCAATTAATCTACTTTTAATTCAAAGTTAGTTTATTCCTTATAAAACTCCCGATGAGTGTACAACAAAAACATCTTTAAAAATAAAAAAGCCCTTTAAAGAAAGACATTTCTTCTCACTCTCCCTTCCATTAATTCTTATAGAAATAGCTTTTTCTTACATCCCAGTACCCGGAAGGTTTACTAAATAAAGTTAAAAGAAATAGAAGCCTAAAGGCCGGAAATAGATAACAAATTAGCTGTACAGCTGGTTAATTTTCCAAGAGATAGGGAAACCAACTTAAAAAAGGGAAAGGACAATTCAGTATAAACACAATAGGTAATGAATTAGTCAATTAACTCTGTATTTGAATGCAACATTATAAAAATAGGATAGGGCTTACCTGCCAAAAGAAGGGTCAGTGGGAATAATTTGATGATAGGTCCTTTGATTTTTCTTCAGTGAGTCTCATTTAGTAATGAAAGTAATAAATAAGAATAACTTTAAAAAATAAAAATAAGGTAAATCAAGATAATCTACTTACAAACTGGGCTTTTTATACGATTAATGAAATTATCTATAAGATTTTAAGGTAGACACAAATAAGACTTTCCTATTATGGATAGGGACCAAAGGGGTAAGATATTATTTTAAAATTGTATTAATCAAATAAAAAATATGATTATTTCTTTTTAATTCTATCCATTCTTTTGTATTTTTATTTCATTAAGAACCAAAAAGGTACCAGATGACAACATTAGAGTTTAGTTATTTATTGGACAAAATGTCAAGGTCTCTGAAGCCCTTTGCCATGAGATTGACAAAGAATGTGGAAGAGGCCAATGACCTGATGCAGGAAACTGTTTTGAAAGCCTTTAATAACCGAGAAAAGTTTTCTGACGGAACGAACCTTAAGGCCTGGTTGTACACTATCATGAAGAATACCTTTATTACCAACTATCAGCGAATGGTAAGAAAAAACACCTTCATTGATACCACCCAGAACCTTCATTATCTTAATGCAGGAGTTTCAACGACTGAAAATCTTGCTTTTGTTTCTTTTGCTATTGGCGATATTCAAAAAGCCATTAACCAATTAAATGAAGTACACCGAACGCCTTTTATGCTGCATTTTCAGGGGTTTAAATACCATGAAATCGCTGATGAACTGCAAATTCCCATTGGCACTGTGAAAAACCGTATACACATTGCTCGTAAAGAATTGCAAATGCTGTTGAAAAATTATGCACACCGATAATTAAATAGGCGATGAATAGTACTTCTACTCTTTTCAAGTTATAAATGATCTATATTTTATGCCGACCTTCTAATATAAAAAGGGTTGTATTTTCCTTAGCCTGTGGGTAAAATTATACTAAGTTTATCATTGATCCCACTTCTATTACTTATCCGATTTTTCCAGGCCCATTTTTTGGTTTCCTCCTCCCCACCTTTACTATCTTTTTTCCAATTCAACAACCAGGGATAAATGTAATTTAAATCTAAAAACTAATTAAATTAGGATAGTAAGACACAAATTCATTATTTCGTAAAAAACCGCAATCATTGCAAAATCTTTCCCTTAATTTACCAAAAATCCTAATTAAAAAATGGGAAGAGCAAGCAGAGGATTTACATTAAAAGACTAGGAATATCACTTAAACAAGTGACCTCGAAAGTAGGATTTTTTTCAAGGCCATGTTTTTCTTTTATAGGGTTAAAATATACTTGGTCAATTTGCATTCTTTGTGCTCCGAAAACATCGGCTTGAAGGTTGTCGCCTATCATTAAAGCCTCTGATGGCTCACAACCTGCTTTTTCCATGGCATAAAGAAAGATCCGTGGGTCAGGCTTATTGAAACCACAATCGGAAGTTATTATCTTTCTAAAATAAGACCTTAATTGGCTTCCTTCCAACTTTGGAAGTTGTACGTCCTGAAAACCGTTGGTAATAATGTGAAGATGAAATTTGTCCTTTAAAACCTCCAACACCTCTCTAGCATAAGGAATAAGGTTGGTTTTATGAGGAGTAAGGTTTAGAAACTCTTCACCAAAATCTTCCAATCCTTTTAACGAATTGATTCCCAAATTTTTAAAGGTAAGAGGAAATCGTTCTTCACGAATTTCTTCTTTACCTATTTGGCCTTCTTCAAATCTAATCCAATATTGTTCATTTATCTGTTGATAAATTTCAAGGAAAGCTTCTACAGAAGAACCACTTTTTTCTTGTAGATTATATTTGTCAAAAAGGAAGCGTAAAACCTCTGTTGCATTGCGATCATAATCCCACAATGTGTGATCCAAATCAAAAAATAGATGTTTATAAGCTGTCATGGAATAATAGTAATACTTCTTTTACTTGCAGAAAAAATTTTGAGC
>NZ_SMMB01000252.1 GCF_009711365.1 Xanthovirga aplysinae
CGGTGGGAGAGTAGGTCGTCGCCAGCCTTTATCAAACGAAGCCCGTTTCTTAGTTGAGACGGGCTTTTTTCGTTTGTTAGCTAAGGTATAAATTATCCAAGTGTAACTCTTCTAAAGATCGAGTTTATATTAAACCTTAGTGGTTGGTACGGGTGTTATAGAAGGATTGGGGCCTGAAGTGGAAGGCGGATATATATAAGAATTGACGATATGCTAATGTAAAGTTTCTTTGATTAAGTACATGTTGATCGGTTCATCTAACACATATTTTAGAGGTGAGGTTATTCCATTATAATATTATTATGCAGATAATGGTAAAAAATTCGTTGTAAGTAACGAGGCCCGCCTGAAAGAAAAAGCTTAGTCCATGTTTATTAAATACTGACACTAAATTAGAGAAAAGCCAACAGTCGAAAGTGTTTTAATTATGAAACCTAACTTTGTTTTGGGTTATAGAATTCAGCAAAAAAATACTTTACAATTGTTAAAAGTATTGTATTTGGGCTCGAAGAAAAGGGGGGAATTGTCAATAGAAACAGAGACTATTATTTATTTAGACAATATTATTGAACCTTCACCTAATTCGGCAGTTGTTTTAATTATCTTTATTTGGAATATGCCATAAGTTTTTATTTAATCTGGACCATGGGACTCTCTTAAATCTTCGCTTCTATAAAATGGGGGGTATAGAGAAAAGTCTTCTCAAAACTTTTAAGAACTAAAAATAGGAAAAGTTTGGTATTGAACGATAAGGAATTTATGGCAGTTGAATGTGTAAAAAAATAAATTGGTAATAAACTTTAATTTGTTGGGTAACCAGGGCTCTTTAGCCTTATGCCAAGCTTTGAACTGTT
>NZ_SMMB01000174.1 GCF_009711365.1 Xanthovirga aplysinae
ATATTTGTTGCATGGAAGGGGTGTTGGATAAGGTCATGCAAATGAACCCTATCCGATACCACTATAAAGCAGATAAAAAAGAAAGGCGCAAGCATATTGGCTTTGGGGCTCAGGAAGTCAAAGATATTTTTCCGGAGCTGGTTCACTATTCGGAAGAAAAAGACCTTTACAGCCTTAATTATGGTAACCTTGGAGCCATCAACACAGCTGCTATTCAGGAAACCAATAAACGTTTCGATCAACAACAAAAGGTGGTCGAAATGCAAGCCCAAAAAATAAAAGAACAAGAGGAAGAGCTCAAGGCCATTAAAAGCATGTTAGAGGAGTTAACCGCTCCCACTTTAGAAAAAGTAAGTAAACTCTGGCGATCCATATTCGGAGAGTAGTAAAACCAACGATCCAAAAGCACCTACTTATTTAATTCATCAAATCCAAAGTAGTCCACTAGCCCACCTAACTAAAATGCTTAGAAAGCTTTTTAGGTACTCAAAAGTAGAGGAATTGTTTCCTCAATCATAAACGAAATAGAATTAACAATGAAACGATTACATTTTACAGAAGGCGGCCGTATGCT
>NZ_SMMB01000802.1 GCF_009711365.1 Xanthovirga aplysinae
TAAAGATTAATCTTAATTTTCTTAATTCCAAATTACCCAAAGGGCTTTTACCTTCCCTAAAATTATCATAGTCTGGTTTGAATTAGGAAGAAATTGAAAGACATAACCAATTATGATTAGTTATTTCAATTATTCCGTATCAGATTTTTGACAAATTCCATTTGGACATCTTTTCTTTCCAGTATGTTTTTTATGGTAAAGGTTACTGTGTTATCTGGAAACACCCCTCTATTCATCGGTTGAATAGACTTTACTGCATTTTGTACTTTAACTAGTGGAGTTTTAACCCAAATTTTTGAATGAGTTAATGACATTCGGACAAAACTGGTACCATTTTGGCCACCATAGGTTCCATTCGTTTCACTCCCAACCAATATTCCTATCCCATTACTCTTGGCTACTGCGGCGAATTCAGCTGCCGCTGAGGCCGTACTCTCATTAATAAGTAAATAGATTTTACCAGCGAAAGCATTTTGATTTTTATGGACATAGCCGTGACTCTGGTTATATTTCGGATTCAGCATAAAGGTGCCGTCAGCTTGAGGAATGAGCTCATCCTTCACATGCTTTTGATTATATTCGGAAAGGTCAGAGTATTTAAAAAATTTCGTACTATCAGTTACCGTATAAGCCGGGCCATAATAACTAATGGAGTCATTTTTTTGAAGCAGATAGGACATTAAGGTTGTACCCATGATATCCCATCCTCCGGGATTAGATCTCAGATCTATGATCAGATTCTTAATATTCTTCTTTTGAATCTTTTCCAGCGAATGGTTCATGAACTTCACCATAGCCGCATGAGCTTGCTCCTCATTGTTAATATTTTTTCCCGCAAATTTAGGAAAGACCAGTTTGGCCGTGGATTCTAAATCCTTCAAAAAAGAAAACTTCCATTTTTTACTCCTCGTTTTACTGTAGAGCTTCCATACCTTTTTATTAACTGGATTTTTTTTGTAATTCCTAAATGATGTTGTGGTAGACATGGTGGATACTTCTAGTTCAATTTCTTTTCCGTCAAAATCAGCAAATTTCATCTTTAAGATCTCAGACCTATCTATGAGTGCATAGTAGAACATAGGGAAGAGACCTCCATTCATTGCAAAGTTCTTGGCAAGTTCGATATCACCATCTGTCCAAATGTATTTTTTGATCTCGGATGTGATCTCACTAGTTGGTTTCCCATTGATAGAAAGAAGTTCAAACCCGGGCTTTACATCCTCATTCAGAGTACCATTGAATAGTATATAGACTTTGTCCTGAACGGGAATCACATAAAAAGGAACAGATTTGATATCCCTTGATAAATACTTTTGAAAATTTTCAGTAGGAAGAACTAAAGAGTGAGAGCAATCGATATTAGCGTTCAACCTAGCTATTAATTTATAAAAATCATAGAAGGAAATATCTTCCTTAAGCGAAAGAGAAATGCTGTCCATAACTTCATTGATTCTTTCCTCCGATTGGTATCGATAGAGGCCAGGGTGCGTCTCTTTTAATAACTGTACATAGAGGTCAAAATCTTCCCGTGCTTGAGTGGGAGAAAGAACGACGTTCTTAAGGGTATCTTGTGATATTCCTTTAAGAGAAAAAAAGATCAGCAAGAATGTAAAGAATGATTTCATTTTGAGTTTTTCTTGCAAATAGAGCCCCCAAATCAAAATGAATCAACTCAAATCTAGATTTGAGAACTATTCTTGGCCTTTTTCATCCTGGATCTATAGACTTTTGGTGATTCATTAACCATTTTTTTGAATGTACGCTGAAATGTGGCTTGTGAGTTAAACCCACTTTCCATCGCAATACCTGTAATTGTGAGATAGTCGTTGGCCGGATCGCTTAGACGCTCTTTCACTTCATTTATTCTAAACTCATTTACAAATTCATTGAAGGTTTTATTTAGGGATTGATTAAGTACAGCGGAGATGGTTTTTTGGGGTATGCCGGTATGGTCCACCAAATGCTCTAATCTTAGTGTTCCATTCTTGTAAAGTTTGCTATCTTCCATGGCATGCGTTAACTTTTTCAATGTTTCCACAGAAGTGGATGGACTTTCGATTCTAGAAGGATTCTTTGATTGGGTTTGTAGAACTCCATTTAATCCTAGCCAGTAAATCAATACGACAAGTGGGATATAGACAGGATACCAACTAAAAACGCCCAGAAGCAAGTTGGATAAGCTCGGAATTAAATAGGGAATGAGATGAAGGAGCCAGATGAATTGAAATACCATGAAGCTTTGAACAAAGTAGGTGGGCCACTTTTTATCTCTATACGAATGAGATCTAATCTTTTTGTAGGCGAAAAGGGTATACAAAGATAAAGATACCCATCTGGGAATGTCCACATATTTATTGTACTGATCAGTAAACTGATCTAGAAATTCTAATTGACCAAGAGTAAAGTACTTAAACCAAAGTCCAGGCAAAAAAAATAATGGCTAAGATATTCGGGATTAGGTCTAGAAGAAGCGGGTAGAAGTGTGTTTTGGTTAAGGAGATCTTCTTTTCTATGAATGAATTTGTGTATAAATAAATTAGCGGTCCAATGGGCATTATAATTATAAGAGGTACTGTATACGCCAATATTATCAAGAAGGTCGATGAGATTACTAAGGTTTCCAGGAAGTATATATTCAAACAGGCCAATGAAACTAGAAAAAGAATCCATCCAAGGTATTTTTTTGGTTTATTTTTTTTGGATTGATAGAACAATAGCAAAGATGTGATAAAGCCCTGTATTGCTCCCAGAAGGACAATAATATCTAAAAAGTTATATTCCATAATCATAAATCTTCTTTCCCTAAAGGAATGCCATATTTAATTAGATGGCCTTAACCTTTCTACAGAGTTTCCTAAGCAGTGCCTCATTAAATAAATCAAAGGAGTAAGTAAAAGGAACTACAAATCTAAAAACACCTTTCCCAGCCTTTAGGGGCTTAAGTATTTTGCATTACGGCTTGCTAACCCCATCTCAAGAACCCTGGAGTTAACCTTACGACTTTATCAATCTCTTTCAGTACTGCTCGAGTAGCCAATTCGGCAAGTTGGAATAGCAACTACTGAGGAAAGTAGATCATGAAGAGTACCAACGGCCCTGCTTACTGCTGTGCATTTAAGTGGTGGACTTCGGGAGCTGATAAAGGATCATAGCTCCTTATTGTCATAGGTAGTTTTTATTTTAAATAATCAAATGTATTCACCATCTCATATTTTGGGCTTCTACTTATAAAGTCTCTAAAGAATGCAGTATGGCTTGCCCCCATGAGTACAAATACCCTATCATTTTCATTAAGGTTAATCCTATTTAAATTTGAATACATTCTAAGATTTCTTTGATAGTATTTAGCCGCTTCATCTGCCCCTTCAAACCCTTTACTTGATCCTGCATGGGTCAGCATGTCAGCGTTTACCGTTATTAGAAAATCCAAATATCTATCATGATTAATAAGTTTTAATTTCTCAAAAAGGTTTAAACTATCCCTATTGATATTTACTTCTGGAAAATATTGGAGAGGATTTTTATAATATTCGTTGTGCCAAACCGAGTCTATTAAATTTTCGATTTCATTACCAATCTTATAATTATATCCCATTTTGTGGTCAATTCCATAAATTCTTGTGGTTCCGCTTAACCTACCTAATTCATACGCAAGGAGTTCAATTTCGGTAGGCTTTTTGAAGAACATATTAGGATTTTCAATATACCTTTTATATTCCTTTTGAATTCGTTCATTATATTCTGGTACCTTTTCTACTAAAATTACTGTTGGTCTAAATGAGGATAATTTTTCTGCAATTTGATGAACTCTCTTTTGATTCTCTTTATCGTGTTCATTAAATTCTACTGTATTGGCATCAGGAGTGAATCCCATATGAAAAGTACCAAAATTTAGAATTTGAATTTTACTTAAGTTCTTAATAATATTTTTATCCTGATTTGATGAATATATTTCTTTTAATTCGTTTGGTTTGTTCTCTTCGCAAGAACAAATTAACAAGACTAACCCAGCAAATATAATGTTAAATACTCTCATATAGTCAGAATTTAATTTAAAGTATGGTTACAGGAAGCACAAAAATAGTAGTTTTGATTGTGTTGATAATCATGTGTGGCTATTATCTTTTATAATGTTGGTAGTTTTTATTACTCATAATCAGGTTCCGGAGTCATCCATTTTTT
>NZ_SMMB01001011.1 GCF_009711365.1 Xanthovirga aplysinae
AAAAGAAAAAGCGCCGATCTTATAAAACCAACGCCTTTCTATAATGAAATATTAGGAATGCATTCTAATTAACTCAAAGCAACGGGTTTATTCCATTGTTTGGTTTCATATTCTTTTATTGTGTCTACAATGATATCTATACAGGCATTGATCTGTTCTTCAGTAATAACCAAAGGAGGGGCAAATCGAATGATGTTGCCATGGGTTGGTTTGGCCAAAAGACCATTTTCTTTGAGGGCAACACAGATATCCCATGCAGTAGAGCTTTCTTCCGAATCATTCACCACAATGGCATTCAGTAATCCTTTTCCTCGCACCAAATTCACGATTTCAGATTCAGCAATAAACTGATTTATTCGGTCGCGGAATAAATTTCCAAGTCTTTCTGCATTTTCAGCAAGCTTTTCATCTTTAACTACTTCTAATGCTTCCACCATTACTGCACAAGCTAAGGGATTACCTCCATAAGTGGAACCGTGCTCTCCTGGTTTAATAGTGAGCATGATGTCATCATTGGTCAAAACAGCAGATACCGGCATTGCTCCACCAGAAATGGCTTTTCCCAAAATAAGCATATCTGGATGAACACCTTCATGATCAGATGCCAGCATTTTTCCTGTCCTTGCGATTCCGGTCTGGATTTCGTCCATCATCAATATCACATTATGCTTGGTACACAGCTCTTGGGCCTTTTTCAAATATCCATCTGAAGGAACATAAACACCGGCTTCACCTTGTATAGGCTCAATCCACAAGCCGCAAACATTTGGGTTGCTCAAAGCTTCTTCCAGAACTTCTACATTATCATATTCTACTACTTGAAAGCCTGGCATGTAAGGTCCAAAACCTTTGGTGGCTACAGGATCAGTGGAAGCAGAGATAATTGTAGTCGTTCTTCCGTGGAAATTGTGTTTACAGGCAATAATTACCGCTTCATTCTCTGGAATGCCTTTTTTAGTATACCCCCACTTTCTGGCCAATTTGATTGCCGTCTCGTTGGCCTCTGCCCCAGAGTTCATCATCAGAACTTTGTCGTAGTTGAATAACTCACAAAGATATTTTTCAGCTATACCTAATTGATCACTATGAAAAGCTCGGGAAGTTAACGTCAAGGTTTCTGCTTGCTTCTTCATTGCATCTACAATTCTAGGATGGCAATGTCCTTGATTTACCGCGCTGTAAGCAGAAAGGAAGTCATAGTATTTCTTTCCTTCAACATCCCAAAGAAAAACACCTTCTCCTTTCGCCAATACCACAGGTAAAGGGTGATAGTTGTGTGCACCGTATTTTTCTTCCAACTCAATAGCTTCCTTACTGGATTTTACTTTCTCGGCCATAATTTTTTTTAATTTAAATCAACGAATTCATTCCAATGGGTTGGAACATCCAATTGCTCTGTACTGACATTATTAAATATTATCAGAATTGGAGAACAAATTTACTAATTTTGAATATTCATGAAATAAAGCAGGTGTTTTTCTGCAAACGATTCAAAGTTAGTAAAATCTCTACAATCTATAAAACGAACATTTTTGAAATTAAAAGGTAATCAAAAGCAAAATAAAGGAGAAGAAGATTATTACTTCAATGAAGAAGGGTTAATGGTTTTTACAGCAAAATATCACCTGAAAAGAGGTTATTGCTGTAAAAATGGTTGCAAACATTGCCCATATGGCTTTAGGAAAAAAGAGGTTTAATTTTCTAACCCCTTTGAACTTAAGAAAAATTATATGATATTTGCAGACTAATTTGTAAATCAACGCAAAGAACAGTTATAAATCATGGCTAGAGTTTGTCAAATTACAGGGAAAAGACCTAGAGTGGGTAATAACGTATCTCACGCCAATAACAAGACAAAAAGGAAATTTTATCCAAATCTGCATAAAAAGAGATTCTACATTCCTGAGGAAGATGCATGGATCACTTTGAAGGTGTCGACTACTGCTTTAAGAACCATCAATAAGAACGGTATCTCAGCAGTACTGAAAAAGGCGAGAAAGCAAGGAAACATGCTCGTTTAATAACCTGGATTGTAGAAAAGAATTAATTAACAACATTTAAGCTCTTTAAGGAAATGGCTAAGAAAGGCAACAGAGTTCAGGTGATTTTGGAATGTACAGAGCATAAAAAAAGTGGTATGCCTGGTACTTCAAGATACATCACCACCAAAAACCGAAAGAATACACCTGACCGATTGGAATTGAAGAAATATAATCCAATCCTTAAGAAAATGACTGTTCACAAAGAAATTAAATAATCATGGCAAAGAAGGTAGTTGCAACTTTAAAAAAAGAAGGTGGAAAGAACTTCGCCAAAGTAATCAAAGCCGTTAAATCTCCAAAAACCGGCGCTTACACCTTCAAAGAGGAAATGGTACCGGTAGATGAAGTGAAAAACACACTCGCTGCTAAATAATTTACCGGAAGAACAATTAATAAAAAGTCCCTTTTTCGGGACTTTTTTATATTTTAGGATAGTACTAAAATTACACGCGCATGGGTTTATTCGGTTTCTTTTCTAAAGACAAGAAAGAATCATTAGACAAGGGTCTTGAGAAATCAAAAGATAACTTTTTCTCTAAACTGGGGAAAGCTGTCGTTGGTAAATCAAAGGTTGATGAGGCGGTATTGGATGATTTGGAGGAAGTACTGATTACCTCTGATGTTGGGGTCCAAACCACTATCAAGATCATTGAGCGTATAGAAGAGCGAGTTGCCCGTGATAAGTATATGAGTGTAAGTGAGCTAGATAACATCCTTAGGGAAGAAATAGCAGCTTTATTATCTGAAAATATGACCGAGGAGGTCAATGATTTTATTATTCCTGCAGGTCATAAGCCCTACGTGATTTTGGTAGTAGGAGTAAATGGTGTGGGAAAAACAACTACAATTGGGAAATTAGCTGCGCAATTTCAAAAAAGAGGAAAAAAAGTAGTGTTGGGCGCGGCTGATACATTTCGTGCTGCGGCTGTGGACCAGTTGATCATGTGGGGAGAGCGGGTAGGTGTGCCTGTTATTTCTCATGGAATGAACACAGATCCTGCTTCTGTTGCTTTTGATGCGGTGAAAAAAGGAGTAGAAACTCAAGCAGATGTCGTGATCATTGATACTGCTGGAAGGTTACATACCAAAGTAAATTTGATGAACGAACTTTCTAAAATCAAGCGGGTTATTAAGAAGTTTATTGAAGATGCTCCCCATGATGTGATGTTAGTTTTAGATGGCAGCACAGGGCAAAATGCTGTTGTACAGGCCACCGAATTCACCAAAGCTACAGATGTTACTTCTCTAACTATTACCAAATTGGATGGAACTGCTAAGGGTGGTGTGGTAATTGGGATATCAGATCAATTTAAAATCCCAGTTAAATACATTGGGGTAGGGGAAAAAGTTGATGACCTACAAGTATTTAATAAGGTGGAATTTGTTGATTCATTTTTTAAAAAATAAGCATTTCCCTTCTTGGGAAGCTTCTCCATAGTGTTATCTTTTTTTTCTTCTTAAGTTTTGCTTTACTAAATTAGTGGGATAGATCACTCCAATCTTTTTTCTGTATAGAAAAGGGAGTTTGCTGTCTTTATTTTTCTATTTTGCACTTCGTACTCCACTCCTTAATGAATCATCTTTTCAGTATATAGCATTTGATTTTTAGGTCGTATAAGAAGTGTTTTGTGCCTAATCAATTCATTATTCACTCTTCATAATTCATTATTCACTAATTAAACCTTACTTTTGTCCATTATAATTTTAAAGGACAAAGATGTTTACACCCTCAGATTTTGATGAAATAAGACCATTTCGGGACGAAGAAGTAGATGACGTTTTAGGTCAACTTTCTAAGGATGAAGATTCTTTAAAGTACTTGCAACTTATTTTTCCGAAACTTTCAAAAGAAGAAATACTCGACAAGCTAAAAAACCTTCATACCATTAAAGATTTTCAGGTGGGGATTACCTATCCTGCTTTGCAGCGTCTTTTGAAGGAAACTACAGATGGTTTAAGTCATAGTGGTTTTGATCAAGTAGATGAAAATCAATCCTATTTATATATCTCCAATCATCGGGACATTGTCCTGGATTCTGCATTACTAAATTACATTTTGCATATTTCTGGCCATGAAACTACCGAAGTTGGCATTGGCAGTAATTTGTTAATGACGCCTTTTACTACTTGGTTGGCCAAATTGAATCGGAATTTCGTGGTGAATAGGAATGTTCCCCCTCGGCAAATGTACAATTATTCTCAACTACTTTCGGCTTACATTCGACATACATTAACCGAGAAACAAACATCTGTATGGATCGCTCAGGGAGAAGGAAGAGCAAAAGATGGTAATGATCAGACACAGGCCGGTTTATTGAAAATGTTTACCCTAAGCAGTGGGGAGGAAGATTTCATTGAGAGTAAGCGTATGCTTAATATCAGGCCTTTTGCTATTTCTTACGAACTAAATCCTTGTGATATTATGATGGCGCAAGAAATCTATATTCGTAAGACTACTGGTTCATATGAGAAAAAAGCTGGGGAGGATCTTCAAAGTATGATTACGGGTATCAGTGGATATAAAGGTCGTGTTCATCTGTCCTTAGCCAAACCTTTGGATAAGGAATTGGAAGCACTTAAAACTTGTAAAAATAAAAATGAGCAGATCCGTGAGCTGGCCAAAATGATAGATCAGAAGATCTATGAAAATTATAAATTGTGGCCTTCAAATTGGATTGCTTATGATGTGCTTCATGAAACTAACCACATTACTAAATACTCACAAGAGGAACGCTCTCGATTTATGCAGTATTTGGGTGGAAGAATCATGATGATGGAAGGAGATAAGACTGAATTGAGAAAAATCCTCTTACAGATGTATTCATACCCGGTTTCAAACTATTTAGCGAGTAAGTAAATTTTGGCTATAACATAGAGACGTGGTTAGCCACGTCTTTATTTTCCTTGGTCAGGTTTTTATTTTGAAACTTCAGGTTTCTAATTCCAAATTTATAATTCGTAACTATATATGTATCCAGTAACTGAAGCCCGTCCGGTAAGTTATTCTAAAACTACCATTACCGAACTGATGATTCCTTCTTATGCTAATTTCGGGGGAAAGATACACGGTGGAATTCTATTGTCATTAATGGATAAGGTGGCATATGCTTGTGCCAGCAAGCATGCGGGAAATTATTGCGTAACAGTATCAGTGGATGAGGTGAATTTTCTTCAAGCGGTAGAAGTTGGGGATTTAGTTTCTTTGAAGGCTTCAGTGAATTACGTAGGTAATACTTCCTTAATGGTGGGTATTAGGGTAGAAGCTGAAAACATAAAAAGTGGTACCTGTAAACACACTAACACGAGTTATGTAACTATGGTGGCCAAAGGAGAAGAGCATCAAACTGTAAAAGTCCCCGAATTGATTTTGAGCACAAATGAGGAAGTACGCCGTTTTATGGATGCCGTACAACGAAAGAAAATTAAACAGGATTATTACAAAAACATGCAATCGGCCAAAAAAGCTTTTGAACAAGAAGAAGTTTTTGACCTTTTAAGGGAGGAACGTTGTCGTTTGGAATTGTTGGGCTGAAATTAATGAATAGTCAATAGTGAATGATGAAAAGTGAAGCTTTAGAAGCATTATATCGTTATTCATTATTGATTAATCATCTTATCTTAGGCGTGCATATTAAAAGTCCAAACAGGTCTTTTTGAGTGATTGACGACATCTTCAGCAATACTTCCCCCCAATAAATGCATGAGCCCTGTACGTCCGTGGGTGCCCATGGCAATCATATCGGCATTGATTTCTTCTGCAAAATAAATGATCCCATCTTCCTCTACCACATCGTTGTAGATATTTAGAGAATAATTTTTTAGTTTGTGATGGTCGGCAAATCTTTTCATATTTCTTCTGATATCTCGATCAATCATAAAATTATTTGGGGTATTTATCATGACCACCTGTAAATGAGCATCGAAGATGTCCTGAATTTCCTTTAGTTTATTTACCACCTGCATTTCTTCTTCTCTTAAACTAGTGGCAAAAGCAATTTCTTTGATCGAAGAAGCACTTACAGGGCTTTTTATGGTGATCACAGGGCATTTTGCATTTCTTACTACCTTCTCCGTATTTGAACCGATTAGGATTTCTTCAAGTCCAGATACTCCCTTAGACCCCATAATGACCAGATCAACTTCCTGTTCCACAATATTACTACTAATGCTGCTATATGGACTTCCAAATTCTACATTTCCAGATATTCTTATTTGGTCGAAGCGTGGTTCATTAATAATTTCTTTAATTCTTTTTTTAAGCCGTTCAATGAGTTGTCCTACATATGCATTATCCATTGGATTTGTTGCCGCCTCACCCGTCGCAGAAAATGTACTAGTAGGATATTCAGCCACATGAAGAAGATATAATTCTACACCAGTTTTTTTGGCTAAATCCAGTGCAAAATCCAGGGCGTAAACTGCTTCCTCAGAAAAATCGGTGGGGATCAATATTTTTTTCATGGTTTAAAATTACTTATTGTCAATTTGGTAAAAGGGGGAAGGAGAGGAGGTAATTAGGTTTTCATTATTACA
>NZ_SMMB01000893.1 GCF_009711365.1 Xanthovirga aplysinae
AAAAAAATGCAAAGATCAAGATTGAAACATGATGAATTAAGACTTATGGGCGATAAAGAGGGACACAATTCCCACTTTGTCTTCAATTACCTCAATTTTATTAAAACCTGCTTCTTGTAATTGATTTTTTGTTTTTTCGTCAGTACGAAAATTTCGAAACTTCCCCCTTACAATATCTTTACGGACGATATATTCCAACAGGAAATCATCATAATTGAGGTCCAATTGCTTCCATTCTGACCTAGGAACCAGTTTTGGTGGAGGGGGTAACATATAAGTAACGAAAACCCCACCTTTCTTTAAGCTTTTGAAAAAAGTCCTATAAAGCGCCGTAACTTTCTCATCCTCTGGTACATAAACATTCAACCCATTACTGATGACCAGATCAAACTCTTCTGCAATTTTTAAGGACCAAGCATCTTCTTGAATTAAACGACAATGATTCAATAGATTCATTTTTGAGGCCAAAGCCTTTGCTTGATCTAAAGCATCCGGATCCAAATCAATTCCTATCAGTTCAAACTTTTTTAGCTTTCCATAGTCGAGGTAAAGCAATTCACCCATCAGACCACAAGGAATAGCACAATACTTACCTCCTTCTTTTAAATATTTTTGGGTTACCTCTAATTCTACCTTAAACCTTACCTGATTTCTGACAAATGTTGGGAATCGTTCCAGAAACGCTTTTTCCATAGGGGTAAAAGGTTCTCCCCTATTATTTTTATGGGTAATTTTTCCCCTATCCGGATAACAAAGGAAATAATCTGTCCACTCTCCATTTAAACCCTTATTTTGAATTAAGAAACGACCAAAGTCAAATTGAAGCATTTCATCGAGAATTTGTAATTGACGGTCCACCGTCACATGGGGCTTATTTCCTTCCTTAGCGATTCTTTCTTTTATCTCCTGAACAATTAATTCTAAGTTGTCTTCTTTCCACCTATGAGAGTATAATGTTTTCTTAGTTTTTGACATGACACCGTGTCTCTATCTTAAAACTGCCAAATAATTAGTAGTCAGAAATAATTCGGACCATTCACTATAGTGAATTTTTCTAAACCCGAATGGTAACACTCTATAAATGTCGTAATCTTTAAGAATTGAAAAAAAGTCTTTTAGGAATACCCTGGCTTCAATTGCTGCTAACCCAAACTCGAATTGAACGTGTTGAATTTTATGAGATTTAAGCAGTTCGGCACATCCTTTTAAAACCTCTATTTCAAAACCTTCTACATCAATTTTTAATAAATCAATCTCGGAAATACCATTTTCTAAACAAAAACTATCGACAGTTTTGAGTTGTATTTCCTCAGACTCACACAGTTGAACCTCGTAATTTTCATAGTGAGCAGGAAAAACAGATCCCCATACACTGCCTTTTGTATCAAAATAAATATGCTTTCGCTCTACTTTATCTCCAAAACCAAAATTAAAGGCAGTCATTCTTCCTTCTTCTTCCTGCTTCTTTAAAATGTTAAAAGCAAAATTTTGTGGTTCAAAGGCATAAACCCAATAGGGTCCATTCAATGCGTTTTTCACCATTTCCGAATATTGTCCTTTATTGGCCCCAACATCAAAAATGGTCAATTCTTTTTGTGGATTTTTCTTCCTTAATTGCTTTAACACATAATCTTCCCCGCTTCTATCAGGATACTGCCCTTTGTCATAATTTAATCCTCTAAGTGCCATCCTAAGTAGCTTTTCAAAAAAAGATTGAGCAAACTGTGTGCTGAATAAATACCTTTTCATTTGGACACCTATTTAATCTTAAAAATTTAGATGGTAGCATTTCCTATAAAAAAAGAACACACGGTTTGATCTAGTGTTTTCCCCAGGAATAAATTTTTAAGGTAAATAAGAACAATTTTGCAACATTATTGCAGAATCAAAAACAATTTATAAATTTGCAATGTGTTGAGATCTAAAAAACATAGAGTACAAAGAGCGATTGCTCACTTCTTACTGCTTTCTATATCAGTAAGCATTTTCCCTTTTAATCTCTACCATAAGCATGATAATGAGATTTTTAAGGCTCAACTTAATATTGAAAAGGCCCAAAATCAAAAACAGCTTAATACGGACAATGCAATAAACATTGCATTAAATAGAAGTAATGAACATCAGGTACATTTTGAAAAAGAAAATACCTATATAAATTGTCTGGTTTGTAAAATCCATAACTCTATTAGTCAATTTTATGTAGGAAGTGATTTTTATCGCTCTTTGAAGGGCCCTCTTTTAAAGCCTTTTTTTGCTTACCTTCAAGGACATGTTTTTTATGCTTATACTGGCCTTTCTCAAGGGCGGGCTCCCCCATTTATTAGTTTTTTTGTAGTTGATTTCTGTAAAATCGCGCTTTAAAAATGGTAAAATTCAGTCCATTTTAGCATTAATGAACTTAAGTTTGGTTGTCTAGAACACTTCCTTTTTAGTTGGGTCATCAATTTCATATTAAGAAAATGGCCAAACAGCACTATTTCACCGACGTGGGTGAAAAGACAAAAGGAAGTTAGAAGAACCTCTTACAGCTTTTTTTCTTAAGAACACCCATATATACTTTTTTTCTTCAAAGATGAAAAACGTACATGGAAGTCCTTTTGGTTGCTAAAATCATTTCTTTTTCGAAGGAAAAACCATCAGACTGATTTACCTATACTTAAAGCCGTTTTCAAGAAATCAATCCAATGCTTAAAAGAGCATTTTTTCATGGAAAGGGATAGAAAAGCTGAATAATTAGACTATGGTATCCAATTATTAGGTGAACCACAGTCTACAGGAAGCTTTGTAAAGCAGAATACAAGTACTCTGAACGCACTGGTAATCCTTTCTCCTCATAAAAATATCTGAATTACCTTCCTGGGTCTATTTTCTCCTTTAAAATAGAAAATCGGTTTCCTAAAGGTTTGACAGTTTTTTACGCAACGCTTAATCAAAAGAAACTAATGAAAACCCTTTTTAGCTTAATATTAAGTTTACTTTTAATAATACAAGCACAAGCACAGAACAACCTTTATGGGACAATTACGGAAGAAAACACAGATGACCCATTACCCGGAGCTACCATTTTTATTCCCCAATTAAACAAAGGGGTTACTACCGATAAAAACGGGAATTTTGAATTCAAGAATTTGCCAACCGGTTCCTTCAAGGTTGAAACACGTTTTGTGGGCTATTCCTCTAAGGTGGAAACCATTTCTATTGAAGGAAACACCCGATTTAATCTCGAGCTTTCTCCCTCTGCAACAGAAATCGGGGAAGTGATTGTAACAGGAACAGCGGCTGCTACTGAAAGGACAATAAACCCCATTCCGACCCTTTCGGTAGGAAACTTGACGACCGGAATTACACCTTCCACCAACTTAATTGATGCAATAGCCAAGCAGCCAGGTGTCTCTCAAATTACTACGGGACCTGCCATTTCCAAACCCATTATTCGGGGATTGGGCTCCAATCGTGTAGTGGTGCTTCATGATGGCCTCCGCCAAGAAGGGCAACAATGGGGAGACGAACATGGGGTTGAAATTGACCAATATGCAATAGATCGTGCAGAGATCATTAAGGGCCCAGGTAGTTTAATGTATGGTTCGGATGCAATGGCAGGAGTCATTAACTTCCTTCCTCCAAAACCAGTGGAAACGGGAAAGATAATCGGTAATATTGAAGCCAATTATCAATCAAATAATAATTTGCAGGCCTATTCTGCTATGAACGCGGGAAACGTCAACGGCATAGACTGGTTGGCAAGAATCACCTCTAAAAAAGCAGGTGATTATCAAAATGCCTATGACGGAAAAGTCTTTAATTCTGGTTTTGAGGAACTGGATGCAAATGCAAGCCTTGGCATTACAAGAAAATGGGGTTATTCACGCCTAAGTGTCAGCAATTGGAACAACACTATTGGAATTGTGGAAGGGGAGCGAGATGAAAATGGCAATTTTATTCGGGGAATACTCAATGAAGAAGGAGAGGTAGAAGAGGTTTCTGTAACGGCTAATGATTTAAATGGTTATGGAATAGGTTTACCTCGTCAAACTATAAACCACTTTAGAGTGGCCTCCAATAATAAATTCTTTCTAGGAGAATCTGCATTGAATGTAAATTTGGGCTTTCAACAAAATAACAGAAGAGAGTTTGAAGAAATTGAAGACTCTGATACACCAGGATTAGATCTTCTCCTTAGCACTTTCAATTACGATGTTAAATATCTTTTGTCAGAAATCAATGGGTGGGAATCTACCCTTGGCATTAACGGAATGATTCAAAACAGCCGAAACAGAGGGTTTGAATTTCTTATTCCGGATTTCGATTTAACAGACGGGGGAATTTTTGCCCTTACACAAAGGGATTTCGGAAAATGGTTTATCAGTGGAGGACTTCGATTTGATATGCGAAATATAAATTCCCATGCTCTCTACCTACATGAGGAAGATGAACACGAAGACCCGGACGATCACGACGACCATGAAGAAGAAATAGAAGAAACCCGTTTTACCGCCTTCGATACCTTTTTTGCCAATTACTCCGCCAGTTTGGGTGCCAGTTATAGGATTACAGACCGGTTTATTGCTAAACTTAACCTAGCCAAAGGATTTCGATCACCCAATATTTCCGAGCTAGGATCCAACGGAGTGCACCATGGTACTCTTCGCTATGAAATTGGAAACCCTGATCTAAAACCTGAAAACAGTTATCAGGTAGATTTTGGAATTGTACTCAATACAGATCACGTTTCTCTGGAAGCAACTGTATTTAACAACTACATTACCAACTTTATATACCTGGAAAAGGATGAAAATTTTGAAATTCCTGATGATGGGGATGACCATGGACATGGTCATGAGGAAGAAGGCCATATTGAAGCCTTCCGGTATGTACAAAATAATGCCAACCTCTATGGGGGAGAATTAATGATTGATCTGCACCCCCATCCATTGGATTGGCTGCACTTCCAAAATACTTTTTCCTATGTAAGAGGTATTCAAATAGGACGGCCTGAAGGAGAGAAAAATGTCCCTTTTATTCCTGCACCCAACCTACTCACTGAATTAAAGGCTCAATTTAACCAGGCAGGAAGAAGATTACGAAACCTTTCCTTCTCATTTGGGGTAAATTATTTCTTCCCTCAGAATCATGCTTTCACCGCTTTTGATACGGA
>NZ_SMMB01000683.1 GCF_009711365.1 Xanthovirga aplysinae
ATTTCCGTTACTTTTTGCTGGAATTTCCGTAAAAAGTTTGGAAAGTGTTTCCCTAAAAGTAATTTCCCTTTTTTTAATTCGTCGTGAACCATTTTATGCTAAAAGCAGAGAATGGTGGAAACTCTATTATTGATTTTTAATTTTCTAATTATAGGTTCAATGAAAAGAATAGTACCGCTTATTTTCAGTATGCTCATGCCGCTGTCAATTCTATTAGCTCAAGGCCCTAAGGTTTATACCTCAGCGGATATTGTAGGAGAGCTAAAAAAATTAAATACGTTGGGGAGTGTCATGTATATTGCTGCTCATCCTGATGATGAGAATACTAATCTGATTGCCTATTTGGTTAATAAAAAACATTTGAGAACAGCATATTTTGCTTTTACGAGAGGAGATGGAGGACAAAATCTTATTGGACCTGAGATTAGAGAAGGTTTGGGGGTAATTCGTACCCAAGAATTACTTAAGGCCAGAGAGGTTGATGGTGGCGAACAGATGTTTTCTAGGGCAAATGATTTTGGGTATTCCAAAAATCCGGATGAAACCTTTAGTAAATGGGGTAGGGAAGAGGCCTTGGGTGATTTGGTTTGGGCTATTAGGAAATTTCGTCCCGATGTTTTAATTACACGTTTCCCTGAAAATAGTGGAGGTAGGACTCACGGACATCATACTGCCTCTGCAATTTTGGCTCGAGAAGCTTTTAATGCTGCAGGGGATGCCAGTCGTTTTCCTGAACAACTTAAGTTTGTAAAACCCTGGCAACCCCAAGGGTTGTATTGGAATTCTTGGACTTGGGCCTATCGTGTTTATTACAATCAGGAAGATTTTGATACGTCAAAGCTGATAACTTATGATGTGGGAGCTTATGATGCTTTAAAAGGACAGTCTATGACTGAAATTGCAGCAAAAGGTCGTAGTATGCACAAAAGCCAGGGGTTTGGAACTGTGGGAAAACGTGGGAGCAACCTGGAATACTTAGATCCGCTAGAAGTGAAGGGGGAGATTCCTAAAAGCGATGTTTTTGAAAATATTGATACAGATTGGAGTAGGGTAAAGGGAGGAAAGGAAGTTGGAAAATGGATAAATAAAGCCATTGAGGAATTTAACCCTAATGATCCTTCTACTATTATTCCTGATTTAGTGCAAGCTTATAGGGCTAGTGAAAAGCTAAAGAGTGAATTTTGGAAACTAGAAAAACAAGAGGAACTCAAAAAACTAATAAAAGCTTGTGCTGGACTTTATTTACAAGCTACCTCTGATGAGTATAGTAAAGTGCCAGGAGAAGATGTTAATTTAACGCTGGAAGCCATTAACCGCTCTAAGGCAAACATTTTATTGGATAAAGTTACTTTTTCTCTCCCTTCAGACCCAGTAGTAATAGATTCTGTTCTTTATTTTAACCAGGAAAAGGAGATCAAAAAAGTGGTGGTAAAATTGCCTGAATATCTTCCTTATTCTGATCCATATTGGTTAAAAAAGGAAGGGACGCAGGGAATGTTCAGAGTGGATGATCAAAAGCTGATAGGACTTCCTGAGAATTTACCTGTTTTAACAGCCACTTTTCATTTAAAAGTTGATAATGTGCCAATAGATTATAGGTTACCAGTAGTTTATAAAAAAGGAGATCCTGTTGAGGGAGAAGTCTATCGGCCTTTTTCAATTGTTCCTTCAGTTTTCGTTAATCTTCCTCAAAAGGTTTTGGTATATAGCGATGAGCAGGCTAGATCAGTGGAGGTGAAAGTTCAAGCAGGGAAAGCAAATGTGAAGGGAGAACTTCAGTTAGAGCTTCCTCAGGGTTGGAAAGCGGAGCCAGCAACTATTGCATTTGATTTAAGGCAAAAGGGAGAAGAGCAATCTCTGGAGTTTTTATTGACTCCTCCTCAAACCGAGAGTAGTGGCTTTTTGAGAGCAGTGGCAGTGGTTGATGACAAGCGTTATGACCAAGAGATTCAGGAAATTGATTACTCCCATATCCCTTCACAGCTTTTGATGCCAAAGGCCAAGGCAAAGTTGGTAAAACTAAATCTTGTACGAAAAGGAGAGAAAGTGGCCTATGTGCCTGGTGCGGGGGATGATATACCGGCGGCTCTAGGACAAATTGGATTTCAGGTGGATGAATTACATGCCGAAGATATCTCATCATCTGATTTAGAGGCCTATGATGCCATTATATTAGGAGTTAGGGCATATAATACTCAGCCAGCACTAAAATTTGCTCAGGAGAAATTGTTGAATTATGTGAAAAATGGTGGTACTATGATCGTTCAATATAATACTAATTTTAGACTAGTATTGGATGAGAAGGAATTGGCACCTTATCCATTGAATTTATCTAGGGATAGAGTAACTGTAGAAGAATCAAAGATTACCTTCCTTCAACCTGAAAATAAATTATTGAATTACCCGAACAAGATTACAGAAAAAGATTTTGAGGGATGGGTTCAGGAACGTGGTCTTTATTTTCCTAACCAATGGGATGCTCATTTTGATGCGGTTATATCTTCTCAGGATCCTGGAGAGAGCGCTAAGGATGGAGGTTTACTAATAGCCCAATATGGTAAAGGCTACTATATTTATACTGGGTATTCTTGGTTTAGAGAACTGCCTGCGGGAGTGCCAGGAGCCTATCGTATTTTTACCAATATGATTTCAGTGGGAATGTAAATAACAATGACAAATAAGTAATTTGGAAGAATTGAAAATAAAAGTCAATTAGTGAAGCTAGGTTGTGAAAATTAATTTTATTCCAATAGTTAGAAAACGGATTATTACAAATTAATGTGATTCTAATAAATTGAACATTGGGTTTTGGAACTTATTGGAAATCCTTGTTGAATTAAGCTGGACCTTTTTTGTTTCTTTAGTCGGACATTGCGAAATCGGATGAAAAAAAGAACTCAATCTTACTCTTCTGGTCTCAAGTTAGGTTGGAGTGCGAATTGGGGTAATTTTTTGGTTTTTAATAACCTTCACTTTTTATTAACCGGGTATCAGCTTTTGGAAAGCGTTGAATTCTTGTAAATATGTTTTTCCCGATGGGGTTTACTTTGAATTGAGGTTTTTTTCCTATCTTGCCTAGGAAGTGTATGGAAACCCTATTTTTAGTTTTAAGTATCTTTTTTAGGGAAAATAATAATGCAAATGTTTAAATGGTGGTGGTTAAATTGCTGTATTAAGTTTCAAATAGCTTCCATTTAACCTTTTGTTTTTACATCACCCCCTTGTTAATTTTTAATACTTATTCGAAAAAATTTTTTCTTATAATCAAATTTA
>NZ_SMMB01000244.1 GCF_009711365.1 Xanthovirga aplysinae
CTAAATGAGGAAGGTTTATTGATGATCCATTCCACTCAACTATTTAAGAATCAATATTCAATAGAAATAAACTTCAACAACTTTCTTCATAAGTATTGTAAGGATATAGGTACTGAATTAGTGGAAGTAACTATAGAAGAAAAATTCCAGTGTTACCAAAAGTTATGGACTGTGGAAGAGCTGACTAAACATACAACTCTAGATACTATAGGGGTCATTCCTCTTGGGGGGATGGGGGAGTTTATAGATAATTCTAAGGATGAATATCTAAGGTATGCTAGATCCTCAGGGGGAAGATTAATATTATTGAAACTCCCGCCCCTGGAACATCCTTAGACTTTATTCCAACGGCTCTAAATGCAATGTTTAAACCTTACCTGGCAGCCCCTTAATTCCTACGGAAAGTTAATAGAGGCAGGTGTGTTAAAAGTCCTAGTGTGACGCTTGAACTAGTGGGGGAAATGGGGAATAGAAAAGGAAGGAGGCCAGGTTGTAACTTCTTTATTGGACCTGAGGAATTGGGTTGTAAGGGTTTACTACAGCTTTTTTATTCAGGATTAACTCCCACTAATTCAGGTTTCTAACATTAAATAGGGCATATCTCTATTTTTTTGATTTTACCTTAAGCAATAAAATTATGTTATTAGGCTGCTTTGAGCCTACCTAAGAGCAAGCTTCGACAATATTAAAAGCAAAATTATACATACCCAAATCCAAGAAGCATTTTTCGGAGCAGCCTTCTAGTACCTGAAGGGTTCCCATCCTAACCTAAAATCAATTCTAATGAAAAAACTACATTTTACAGAAGGCGGCCGTATGCTGC
>NZ_SMMB01000688.1 GCF_009711365.1 Xanthovirga aplysinae
ATCTCTTAATACTTTTGCGTTATGGTTATTGTATATACAATAAATGTAATTACAATTTAAAATTTTATAAATAAAAACGCAAAATGAAAAAGGTAACATTTATTTTAACTGCCCTTCTTTTAAGTATTACATCATTATCTTTTGCTCAAAAGGCGAAATGGGAAACAGAGCCAGATGGTGCTCACTCTCATATTGGTTTTGATATTGATCACCTGGTAATTTCATCTGTTTCCGGGGAGTTCAAGGATTATAAGGTTACCATCCTATCGGGAAAAGATGATTTTACTGATGCTGAATTTAACGTAGAAATTAAGGTTCCAAGTATAACTACAGAGAATGAAAAAAGAGATGGTCACTTAAAAAGTCCGGACTTTTTTGATGCAGCTCAATTTGAACTAATAACTTTTAAGGGAACGAAAATTGAAAAAGTAGGAAAGAATAAGTATAAGATTACAGGTGATCTTACCATTAAGGATGTAACTAAAACAGTTACTCTTGATGCAAAATTAAATGGAGTCCTTAACGATCCAAATTGGGGCAGCCGTGCTGGATTCAAGGTTTCAGGGGTTATCGACCGTACTGATTTTGGATTGAATTTTAATTCCATATTAGAAAATGGGGGAATGTTGATAGGTGAAGAAGTACGGTTAAATATTAATCTTGAATTAGTGAAAGGGGTTTAATCTTCACACTATATATTTTGCTAAAAACTTACCTGAAATAATGTGCTTTATAAAGAATGATTTGGGTGGTTTTATTAAGATAGAAATGTAGAAAATCTAGACTCTATTTTTGGGATTTTCTCAATTTGCACTTTGGAATAAAGCACTATGAGGGCCCTGGAATTGGATCATTTATCCAATTATCCAGGGCTTTTTTATTGGGATTAAAAAGTAGTTTTTTAAAATTTTAGTGCTTTAGCTCTATTAAAATCAGAATAAAAATATTGATTTATAACATATTATTGGCCTTAAACGGTTAATCTTTTATTGTAATTTAAAAGCATTTAATTTAACTTTTATGTACAATTAAGTTTACCTCTAACTCCAAAACACTAAATTAGCTGCTATTAATAAGTTCTTTCCTTTTAGAAATTACTTGCCCCTTCTTAATTAAAACCCTATTGAATTGATGGGGGATTTTGCCTTGCGAGGACTAGTGGACAAAGTGGATCTTTAAGATTTTAAAGACTTTAGGGATAATTTCTCCATCTCTTATTAATCAGGACCAATACACTATACTCCCTTCCATTAAAGAAATTAATTCTATTCAAATAATCTTGTAACCTGTTTTATTCTCGTCTTTTAAAGATTTGATTTCTTCTTGAAATTCATTTGTGAAATTTATCCATCCTCAAAAAAATTATAAATGATTACAGTCCTTCCAATTTCCTTGTCTTTTAAATGGTTTCGAATAAGGGGACTTTTCCTATTTGCCTATATATTTTTTGTGTTGGTTTCTATCAGTTTTGCTAATTCCCCCAAAAATCACCCTGATTTATCAAAAAATGAGCTATTCAAAGAAAGTTTCTACTTCCCTTTAATCTCAGGGGCCTCAATTAAAGGAGAGTTTTGGTGGGATGTCAATGAGAATCAAAGTAAAGATGCGCAAGAGATCCATCTTGAGAGTATTGTTAAGCTGTATTGGGATAAAAATTCCAATGGGATATTAGAGGATACGGACCTGTTAATAGAGGAAAAGGAGACTAACTGGGGTGTTTTTAATTTTACAGGACTTGCTGCAGGGAATTATATTGTTGACCCAGGATTTATTAGCCAGCTACCTATAATTAAGGCTACTACCACGGTGCCACTCCCAGTAAACTTGAGCGAAGGTGAACTGTTTACAGGTGCTGATTTTGGCTTTAATTTTACTTATGGAATAAGTTCAATTGGCGATTTTGTTTGGAATGATTTGAATGGAAATGGAATGCAGGACGATGGAGATCAAACTGGTTTGGCAGGTGTCTCCATTGATCTATTTTTGGATGTAAATGCCAATGGTACCTTGGAATTAGGTCAAGATATTCAGGTAGGAAAACAAATTACTAATGAAGAAGGGTTCTATAGGTTTGAGGATCTGATCTCTTGGTATTTTATTGTGCAGATTTCAGATGAAAATGAAGTGTTAACCAATTATCAACCTACAACTCCAAACTCTCTTGCGGTTGGACAATTGTTATGGGGAAGTTATTTAGATGCAGATTTTGGATTTCAACCTTTTCCTAATAATCCTCCTGTTTTGGATGTGATTGAAGATCAGAATATAAATGAGGAAGAGACCTTGTTTTTTACTGCCAGTGCAACAGATGATGATATCTCCGATGAGTTGACCTTTAACCTGGACCAAATGTCGATAGACAAGGGAATGCAAATTGATTCTCAAACAGGTGAATTTTCATGGACACCTACTGAAATACAAGGAGGGGAGATTTATGAGGTTACCTTGACAGTGACCGATAATGGATTTAATAGTCTTTCTGACAGTCAAACTTTTACTATTACTGTAAATGAAGTGAATACTAATCCCAGCAATTTATCTCTTTCGGAAAAAGAAATAGGGGAGCAAGCTGAAGAACTTTCTACCGTAGGTTTATTTTCTGCTGAGGATAGTGATTTTCCACCAAATAATATTTCCTTTCTTCTGGTGGATCCAATGCCTAATTCGTCTAATGATAATGTCAATTTTTTAATTGAGGGGAATGCATTAAAAACTGCCGTTCTTTTAGATTTTGAAAAAAAGTCTTCTTATGTGATAGATGTGAAAGCGGATGACGGAGAGGGAGGGTCAATTATTCAAGCTTTCACTATTTCAGTGACCAACCACAATGAGCCTCCTTTCTTTACTTCTGAACCTTTAACCAATGCAAAGGAAGGTGTTACTTATACATATGAAATTATAACAAAAGATGAAGATCAAGGTGATCAAAGGTCCATAAGTATTTTGGAAAAACCCGATTGGTTAATATTTGAAGATCATCAAGATGGAACAGCCCTCCTTTCAGGTACACCAACCAATTTTGATGTCGGAAATTATGATGTTAGACTTGAGGTGAAAGATATTGGAGGTTTAATCCAAAATCAGGAATTTCAAATACAGGTTGAGAAGATTGAGAAAGAAAATAGTACTCCTGAAAATATCTTGTTATCGGACCAAAATATTTCCGAAAATGAACCCATTGGCACGTTAGTAGGAGATTTTTCTACCATAGATAAGGATATAAATGATCTACACACCTATAGTTTGGTTGCTAGTGAAACACCAAATGATAACGACTATTTTCAAAT
>NZ_SMMB01000860.1 GCF_009711365.1 Xanthovirga aplysinae
AACAGAAAGAAAGATTTAAAGGTAAAGATTAAAAAATTGTGGGTTCCTTTCGATTTACTAAAATATTTTTTTGCGAGGGAAACTATTAAAGAGCATGTCAGAGGTAAAACTAGAAAAATATACACCTAAAAATCATATACGGATTGTTACAGCAGCCTCCTTATTTGACGGTCATGATGCGGCAATAAATATTATGAGAAGAATCATACAGGCCACAGGCTGTGAGGTTATTCATTTGGGACATGACCGGTCCGTTCAGGAAATTGTAGACTGCGCAATTGAAGAAGATGCACAAGCCATTGCCATTACATCTTATCAAGGTGGACATGTGGAATTCTTCAAATACATGTATGACTTACTAAAAGAAAAAGGAGGGGATCATATAAAAATTTTCGGTGGAGGTGGAGGAACCATTCTTCCAGAAGAAATTGAAGAATTACACAATTATGGAATCTCCCGAATCTATTCTCCTGATGATGGTAGAGAATTAGGTCTTCAAGGCATGATCAATGACCTGGTCAAAAACAGTGATTTCCCTACTGGAAAAGGATTAAAAGAGGAGGCGAATAAATTAGAAGAAAGAAATCCAAATCACCTCAGTAGATTAATTTCCGCAGCAGAAAACTTTCCCGAAGAGTCGAATAAGCAATTTGAGAAAGTCCGAAAATATTTAGGAAAAAGTAAGACACCGGTATTAGGTATTACCGGAACAGGTGGTGCAGGTAAATCATCCCTCGTGGATGAATTAGTCCGTCGATTTATCCATGATTTTAAGGACAAAACCATAGCCATAGTTTCAGTAGACCCTTCCAAAAGAAAAACAGGTGGTGCCCTTCTAGGTGATAGGATCCGAATGAATGCAATTAATAACCCAAGGGTTTACATGCGATCCCTTGCTACTCGGCAATCAAATTTGGCCTTATCTCGTCATGTGCAAGATGCAATTGACGTTTTAAAAGCCTCCCAATTTGATCTGATCATTTTAGAAACCTCAGGAATTGGACAATCGGATACAGAAATTGTAGAACATTCAGATGTATCTTTATATGTCATGACTCCAGAATACGGCGCGGCCTCTCAGTTAGAAAAAATCGACATGCTTGATTTTGCAGATGTCATTGCTCTAAATAAATTTGATAAAAGAGGGGCTTTGGATGCATTGAGAGATGTAAAGAAACAATATGTAAGGAATCATAACCTTTGGGAGACCAATGAGAACGATTTACCAGTTTTTGGAACGATTGCCTCTCAGTTTAATGATCCGGGTATGAATACGCTTTACGTGGCGTTAATGAAAAAATTGGTGGAAAAAGTAGGGGCAGAACTGGATTCTTCCTTTGAGATTTCTAAAGAAATGTCTGAAAAAATCTACATCATTCCTCCGGACAGAACCCGCTATTTATCAGAAATATCAGAAAATAACCGAAATTATGATAACTGGGTAGAGAAACAAAAGGAAATCGCCCAAAAATTATATAGCATCCGTAAATCCATTCAAACATTAGAAGAAACGGATGTGGAGAATAAGGAAAACCTGATCCAGCAATTAGAAGGTACTTATGCGAAAGTAGCTTTAGACCTTTCACCTCATAATCAACAGATCATTGAACAATGGTCGGAAAAAGTAAAGAATTACAAAGATCCCTATTTTTCCTTTAAGGTTCGAAATAAAGAAATTAAAGTGGAAACCCACACCAAATCTTTATCTCACACCCCTATTCCTAAGGTAAGCCTACCCAAATATGAGGCTTGGGGTGATCTTTTAAAATGGAATTTACAGGAAAATGTACCTGGTGAGTTTCCTTTTACCGCCGGAGTATTCCCATTCAAAAGAGAAGGAGAAGATCCTACCCGTATGTTTGCCGGTGAAGGAGGTCCAGAAAGAACCAACCGAAGGTTCCACTATGTTAGTAAGGGAATGCCAGCTAAGCGGTTGTCAACTGCTTTCGATTCTGTGACATTGTACGGAAATGACCCAGATTTCAGGCCTGATATTTACGGTAAAATCGGTAATTCAGGGGTCTCAATCTGTTGTTTGGATGATGCCAAAAAACTTTATTCTGGGTTTAACCTGGCAGATGCGAAAACCTCGGTATCCATGACCATCAACGGGCCTGCACCTATGCTCACTGGCTTTTTCATGAATGCCGCCATTGACCAGCAATGTGAATTATACATTAAGGAGCATCAACTAGAAGAAGAGGTGGAGAATAAAATTAAAGCCATCTATTCTAAAAAAGGTAAAAATAGACCGACCTATCAAGGTGACCTCCCTGAAGGAAATGATGGACTGGGATTGATGTTACTAGGTGTCACCGGAGATCAGGTGCTTCCTAAGGAAGTCTACGAAAAAATAAAAGCAGAAACCTTATCAAAAGTTCGAGGGACGGTACAGGCGGACATTTTAAAAGAAGATCAGGCTCAAAATACTTGTATTTTCTCAACAGAATTTGCACTTCGTCTGATGGGAGATGTTCAAGAATATTTTATCAACCAAAATGTTCGTAACTTTTACTCTGTTTCTATCTCTGGATATCATATTGCGGAAGCAGGTGCCAACCCTATTACCCAATTGGCCTTAACCCTGGCCAACGGATTTACTTATGTAGAGTATTACCTCTCTAGAGGAATGGACATCAATAAGTTTGCTCCTAACTTATCCTTTTTCTTCTCCAATGGAATTGATCCTGAATACGCTGTAATTGGACGAGTAGCAAGAAGGATTTGGGCCAAAGCCATGAAAAATAAATATGGTGCCAATGCTCGTTCTCAGATGCTAAAATACCATATCCAAACCTCTGGGAGATCCTTACATGCCCAGGAGATTGATTTTAATGATATCAGAACTACCTTACAGGCACTGTATGCGATATATGACAACTGTAATTCTCTTCATACCAATGCTTATGACGAAGCCATCACTACCCCTACCGAAGATTCCGTAAGACGTGCTATGGCTATCCAATTGATTATTAACAAAGAATTAGGACTTGCCAAAAATGAAAATCCATTGCAGGGCTCATTTATTATTGAAGAACTTACAGATTTAGTGGAGGAAGCTGTTCTAACAGAATTTGACAGAATTACTGAAAGAGGTGGAGTTTTAGGTGCAATGGAAACCATGTACCAGAGAGGAAAAATTCAAGAAGAAAGTCTGTATTACGAAACACTGAAACACAGTGGTAAATATCCGATTATTGGAGTAAATACTTTCCTTTCCTCCAAAGGATCTCCTACTGTCATACCGGGAGAAGTCATCCGGGCAACTAAGGAAGAAAAAGAATATCAGATTCATATGCTGGAGAACCTTCATAATACCTATGAAGATAAAGCGCAGGAATTATTGAAAGAACTTCAGGAGGCAGCTATTCATAACCGAAATGTGTTTGAAAAACTAATGGAAGTAACCAAATATTGCTCCTTAGGTCAAATTACTCAGGCTATGTTCGAAGTAGGAGGACAGTACAGAAGAAATATGTAGGCAATTAGGCACATTACGAATTAGGAAGTAACTAGATATTAAGACAATTGATAATTCCAGATCATTCTAGCTCTTAATTCGTAATTATTTTTATTGATTAAGGGGAACCTTTTACCTTTGCCATGTCAAGGATTCCATTTTTTCATCAAAAACAATAACATTATGATTGTAACCACCCGCTTTGTCGATGATTATGAATTTGAAGCCGAAAATGAAAGCGGCAATAAAGTAAAAATAGACATGTATCCCAAAGAGAAAAAGCAAGCTCAATCTCCTATGGAGTTGCTTTTATCAGCTTTGGGTGCCTGTTCTGCTGTTGACCTTGTCCAAATGCTTAAGAAAAGAAAAAAGACCGTTACGGATTTAAATATCACCACAGAAGGTGTAAGACGTGATGAAATTCCCCGGTCTTTTACTGACATTTCATTAACATTCACTCTTACTTCTCCTGATGCGACTTTGGAAGAGTTTGAAAAACTAACCAAATTAGCCTTGGAAAAATACTGTTCTGTTGAAGCTAGCCTTGGTGGAGTGAACATTAACTTTAAATGTGAGATAAAATAATTACAAATTAAGAGTTACGACATTTCGAGTCTTTTAAATCTGCATGGCAAGATATAACTACTAACTCCTTACTCGTAATTCGTAATTCTTAATTCTCAATTTCAAATTAAAAAAATGCGTGTAGTTGACGAATTCGAACATCCCAATTGTAAGATCACCATATTTTCCTGGAACAATAAATATCTGATTAAATTAGAGCGGGGTCCCATTGAGCAAACTTTTAAGATTAGTGAATTTGATGTGAGTGGTGATGAAGAAATCCGAAGCCTTATAGAAAATGAAACCTTTATGCAAAAAGCTTTACTTCGTTTCGAGGAAATGATGGAAAGTCTAAGTGAAGCTATGGAAAAGTTATAAAATTCTTTATTCTCCCCACCATAATATTGAAATACTTTGTTCGAATTCGACCGATAATTGTTCGGTTTTAGAACAACCTTTCTAAACAAACTACCTCCATTTATTTATTTCAATTGATTTTCAAGGCTTTTAATTTCTTGGCACGTTATTCGTATAGTTAATAATTGAAGCAAATAAAGTAGTACTCTTTTCATGGTTGAACAGAGTAGTTATTTAAGTTAAGTAGTTTGTTTTTTGGTTTTGGGGAGAGCTGTAAGGCTCTCCTTTTTTTGTAATAATCATCAAAAGCTCTTCTGATTGAATTAACCCTATCTAAAAAACAGATAAAATCTTAATTTTTTGAATCAACCTGTTCCTTTTCTCCCATTAGGCCTCTTTTAAAATTGTCCCAATCCGAAAATATTTCATAAGAAATC
>NZ_SMMB01001087.1 GCF_009711365.1 Xanthovirga aplysinae
TGTATGGATGGAGGAACCCAATGATGAAAATGGTTCTCCCAAATTAGACTCCAATAATCCTGATAATAATTTAGTTCACAAGCCTATTTTAGGATTAAATTTACTTACCAACTTTGAGTTTAAGGGAAAAAATGAATGGGAGGGAGGTAATATTTACGATCCCAATAATGGTAAAACCTACTCTTGCGTAATGAAACTAAAAAACAATGGAGATTTGCAGGTAAGAGGATATGTTGGTTTTAGTTTGTTAGGCAGAACCGTGATCTGGACAAGGGCTGAACAAAAATAGCAGAGAATAAACAATTGAGATAATTAGAAGGAAGAATTCAAAGTGAAAAGTTAAGAAGGATGTGAATGACACTATTAACTCCTAACTTTTCACTTTTGACTATCTCCCATCGACGGCAATTTTAACCCCAAAGGCAATAAAAGCCAATCCTGATATTTTATCAAACCATTTATTAAAGGTTGGATTTTCTTTTAACTTTTGAGAAAAGAGGCCAGAAAAAAATGAAAGTAAAAAATACCAACTCAGTCCAATAAGCGCATTTGTTATTCCAAGGACCAGAAAAGGAATTGGGTTACTCAACTTTTCTTCGGCTATAAATTGTGGGAAAAAGGCCAAAAAGAACAAGGCTACTTTTGGGTTTAGTACATTGGTGAATACACCACTGTAAAAATGCTTAAAAGCCGACACACTTCCCTCGGCGCTATTTATATCAGAAATTTCCAGACTTCCTCCTTTTTTAAAGATCTTAGTCAGTCCCATATATATCAGATAAATGGCTCCCAAAAATTTAAATAAGCTAAATGCAATAGCTGATTTTACAAGAATAATGGAAAGACCAAGAGCGCCAATCAACGTATGAACCAAAATTCCTGTATTCACCCCCAAGGTGGCATAAACAGCAGCCTTGCGTCCATGGGCCAGCGATTTATTTAGAACAAAAATCGTATCAATTCCAGGAGTAATTGCAAAGATTAAGGATGATACTATAAATACTTCTAAATGTAAAACCCCCATAACTTTATGTTTTTATAATGTGAGTTCAAACATATAAATTACAAAATACAAAGCCAAATCAGGGGTTAAAAAAGATATTAAATGCCTAATCAATTCTTATTATTGTTAAGATTTACCCCTAATACTTTCCCTTTTTAATGCCTATTTATTTTAACAGAAAGGCATGGGTGGAGTTAATGTCATGCCACAATATTTGTACTAGCTGCTAGTTATTTTTTTCAATAATTTGAAAAGAAGAGAAATTATGATTTACTTGCGATAAATTTAATACTTATCAAGAAAGGTGGAGGGAATAGGCCCTTTGAAACCTTGGCAACCTACCCTTTGGGGCAAGGTGCCAAATCCTACCCCTAGGGGTAAGATAAGTCAGGTTGAGCTTTAAGTATCAATTATACAAACTCTTCTGACTTTCAGAAGAGTTTTTTTTTGGCCTATCTTTTCTTTTTCCTTATTAGGTAAGTATTCTTTCATAATCTAACCCTCAGTGAATATGAGTGAATACAAAAATTTTGAAACCATTGCCATTCGGACACAATCAAAAAGGACTGATAACCGAGAGCATTCTACTCCACTTTACCTGACCTCAAGTTATATTTTTAACGATGCTGAACAGGCTCGGGCCCTATTTGCAGAGGAAGAACAGGGCAATATTTATTCCCGCTTTGACAACCCCAATGCCGATGAGTTCATAAAAAAAATGACCTTGCTGGAAGGGACAGAAGCTGGATTTGCGACTGCCTCAGGAATGGCGGCAGTTTTTTCATCCCTAGCTCCTTTTTTGAAAACCGGAGATCATATTGTTTCTTCCCGTTCAGTTTTTGGAAATACCCATAAGGTAATTTCGGAAATCTTACCCGATTGGGGAGTAAAATCCACTTTTACTAACCTTACGGATCACAAAGATTGGGAAAATGCCATTCGGCCCAATACAAAAGTACTTTTCCTGGAAACACCCTCCAATCCAACCCTAGACATTATAGAAATTGAATGGTTAGCGGAATTAGCCAACAAACACAATGCACTATTAGTGGTGGATAACTGTTTTGCAACTCCCTATTTACAACAACCCGCCAAATTGGGTGCACATATAGTTATTCATTCCGCTACAAAATACATTGACGGACAGGGGAGAGTTTTAGGTGGCATTATTCTGGGCAGTAACGAAAACATTAAGAAGGTAAAAACCTTCGCCAAAAGGACGGGTCCGGCTATTTCTCCTTTTAATGCTTGGGTGTTATCAAAAAGTCTGGAAACGCTTGCTGTCCGAGTTGACAGACAGTGTGAAAATGCAGAACGATTGGCCAAACATTTAAACAGCCATGAGGAAATTGCCTCTGTTAAATACCCCTTTTTGAAATCCCATCCACAACATGAGATTGCTAAAAAACAAATGAAGAAAGGAGGCGGCCTCCTTTGTTTCGAAGTAAAGGGTGGGGTGGAAAGAGGTCGAAAATTCCTCGATGCTCTGCAAATGCTTTCCCTAACCGCCAATTTGGGAGATACCCGAACCATTGCAACTCATCCGGCATCTACTACGCATGCTAAAGTACCAGAAGCCGAAAGACAATTAGCGGGCATTACGGGAGGGATGATTCGTATTTCTGCCGGATTAGAGCATTATGACGATATACTTGAGGATATTGAACAAGCACTGGCAAAATCAAAATAGGGGGTGTTTAAAAATAGGAAAGAATGAAGCAGGAGATATTTCACTACGATAAGGAATTTAAGCTAGAATCTGGAGAAACCCTACAGGATCTAACAATTGCCTTTAAAACCTATGGCCAACTAAGTGCTGATAGAAGTAATGTTATATGGGTTTGTCATCATCTCACGGCCAATGCGGAGGTAGATGTTTGGTGGCCAGGAATGGTGGGGAAAGGTTACAGCCTCGATCCCGAAAAACACTTTATAGTATGTGCCAATATTCTCGGCTCTTGTTATGGCACTACGGGACCAATAAGCATTAATCCAAAAACAGGAGAACCTTATTATTATGATTTCCCATTTTTTACCATTCGGGATATTGTAAATGCCCACATACTTCTAAGAAAACATTTGGAAATTGACAAAATACAATTTTGTATAGGAGGCTCCTGTGGAGGAAATCAGGTTTTGGAATTTACTTTATTGGATCCTGGAGTGATTCAGAATTGTATTCTTTTGGCTTCTAATGCCAGGGAAAGTGCCTGGAGTATTGCAGTACACACTACTCAAAGATTAGCACTTGAAGCAGATGGCAGTTGGGGGGAGAGAAGTGAAGATGCAGGAAAAAATGGACTAAAAGCCGCCCGAGGTGTGGGAACTTTAACTTACCGTTCTATAGAAACTTTTATCAATAGGCAAACAGACCAGGATTTGAATAAGGTTAATGGCTTCAAAGCTTCTTCCTATATCGAACATCAGGGTAAGAAACTTGTAGATCGGTTTAATGCACATTCCTATTGGCATCTTTCAAAGGCCCTGGATACCCATAATATTGGTAGAAATCGCGGGTCTGTGGAAAGTCTCTTACAACAAATAAATATTCCTTTCCTGATTATTGGAATATCTTCAGATATGCTTATTCCAGCAAGTGAACAACAATATTTAGCTGATTACTTACCTGATGCTAGACTGGAAATTATAGATTCCTCCTTTGGGCATGATGGGTTTATGGTGGAAATAGAAAAAATATCATTTTTAGTTAGAGGGTTCGTTGAGGAAAAAACCACAACATAAGTTTCTGAATTTTGATTCTAGTATTGAAGAGATGTCCAAGATTGTAATTAAGTTTGGTGGTTCCAATTTCAAAACCAAGGAAGATATTCAAAAGGTAATTCAGCTTGTAAAAACCTACAATCAGTCTGTTGTGATTGTCGTTTCGGCCCTTTTTGGAGTTACTAATCAACTGATTGAATTGATTGAAAAAGCTAAGACTGGAAGTGTTAACATTAATCAATTGAGCAGATGGCTTTCTGATATTCATGAAAAAACTCTTATAGCCAACACTTCTGATTCTCATTTTCAGGAAAAAGTACTTGAAGAGTTGAAGGTCCAAATCCGGGAAGTGAAAAAATTATTGATCGGTATTCATTGTTTTAGAGAAGTTCCTCCCTTTGTTTACGATGCTGTCCTCAGTTATGGGGAGAAACTAAGCTCTCTTCTCTTAAGTAGAATTTTTGAGGCTGAGGGACTTGAAAATGAAAACTTGTTTGTAGAAGATATTCCTTTATATACAGATGGAGAATATGGTAATGCAAGTGTTGATTTCGAACGTTCCAAAGAAGCGGTTCGAAATCGTCTTAATGAAAATAAAACCTTCATTATTCCCGGTTTCTACGGAATATCTTATGATGAACAAAAAACCACTTTATTAGGAAGGGGAGGAACGGACTATTCCGCTGCTGCCATTGCTAAACTCATAGGAGCCCCCTCTTTGGATATTTGGAAAGATGTAAATGGTTTTCTTAGCGCCGATCCGAAAATAGTAGATGGTTCCAGAAGAATTGATCAGTTGTCTTATATGGAGGCCGCAGAGCTGGCCTATTTTGGAGCCAAAATTCTCCACCCGAGAACCGTTGAACCTCTAATTGAGGATAATATACCCATTCGGATTTTTAATATTAACCAATATATGGAAGGCATAAAGCCGCTCTCAATTATTTCTGCTGAAATTCCAGAAGCGGAGGATGCTGTTCGAAGTATTACTTATACCGATGATATTGGGCTTTTAAAATTAAGGGGACCTTCTGTAGGTATTAAACCAGGTATTTTGGGAAAAGCAGCTACTCAATTGGATCAAGCGGAAATTAATATTCGTTCGGTTATTACCTCTCAGATTTCTATCAACTTCTTTTTAAGTGAGAGAGATTTATTCAAAGCAAAAAAGGCTTTGGAACAAACCAGAATTCCGGAAATTGGGGAATTACTAACTGTTGAGGGCATTTCCAAAATTGCCGTAATAGGAAAAAACATAGTTCACAAAGAAGGAATTGCCACCCGGATTTTTGGAGCTGTAGCCCGGGAAGGTATTAACATGGATATTATTGCTCTTGGTGCCTCCCCCTCCGTTGCATATTTTATTGTTAAAAAAGAGGATAGAAGCAACGCCCTGAAAGCTATTCATGAAGAGTTTTTCCCTGTAGAAGATGAAATGATCGTTGATTGATATTTTGGCATTAATTAACTCACTTTTTTACATAGTCCTGAATTTATTGTTGTTTAAACTCTTTTTATTAACAATAATTTAACATACATTAGCTAATGTTAATTTAATGTTAACAAATTGTTAAATCCAATTAATGCCACGACTATGGACAAATTAATACGCACTTCTCTATTCTTAGTTTTAATACTTGTAACTTCCGGATACGCTTTTAGCCAAGAAACTTCCCAGAAGAATGAAAAAATAAATGCCATAAACCAGTTAAAGGAATTAGGTGTACTCAACAAATTGAATGATCCAAAAATGAAAACCTGGTTGGTTGATTCCGAAAGTTGGGAAGCTATGACAGAACACCAAAAATGTGCTGTTGTTCATTCCATAAATGCTTTTACCGAAGAGAATGGAGGTGAGTTCACTACCCTTTATGCCTTCCCGGGAAAGAAAATAGTAGCGCAAAAAAATAAATCAGCTGAAAAACTTAATGTTTTTCTTTATCCTAACTTTGATCCTCTTAAAAAATTCTCTCAGCATAACCTAACTACTGCCAGTGCCAAAGGGTATGTTGGAAGGTAATTTTAAAAAACCGCAAAAGCCCACCTTTACCTCTCTTTAAGTGGGCTTTCATTTATCCTTAAACAACTTTTCAGGCAGCTTTTCTTGCTCCCCTAATAAATTTATTTTGCTCTTGGTAATCAAATGATTTCCACATTTCTTTTTTAAAGAGATCAAAATCCATTTGAGATCCATTTAAATAGGAACTCCAGCCGACAGTACTTTTTACCAATTGTAGAGCATCCTCAATTTCTTCTTTTGTTACTCCATGCATTTTTGCTTTTTCGCTATGGTAAAAGTTACAATATTTACAATTAATTACAGCGGCTACGGCCAAACCTATTAATTCACGATACTTTTCCGGTATAGGACTTTCTTCACGAGTTTTATTTTTCATCAACATCAACTCTGCCTCCAGGTATCGATCTGGCATATTCTTATATTTGGTAGGTACAATACCTAGCAAATTTTCAATTTCCTTATAAATTTCCTGTCTTTTCATGTTAATTCCCTCCTGCTTTTTAAAAAGTAATTAAAGCCAACAGAAAAAAGTGGAATTAAGGTAGCACCTCCCTTATCTAAACAAGTTTGGGGGAGTTTTTATTCTTTTAAAAAAAGATTTCCCCTCCAAGTATTAAGTGAGATTCCAATAGTAATTTTATTCTAATAATTACGAATAATGACCTTTTTTTAGGTCAAAAAATTACCATAAGATGGTTCTTAATTTTTAGAAAGGTTTGAATTTCCCCTACACCTATTATTTATTTACTTAAAACCTTTCGAGGAAATAGTAAAGCTGGAAAAGGTAAATCTCATTGGGAAAAAGAGAATTGTATTTGTGCTCTTAGCTGCTCCATTATTTAATTTTAGCTAGGCACTTACCTGCGCAAATTGTTATATTGCAGTTTTATGCTTTTCATTAATATTAGTCAAATATGAGATTTAGAGAATTTGAATACCAACTACAAATCAAAGAACATCATTTAGATACTTTTGGACATGTAAACAATGCCGTTTATTTGGAGCTTTTTGAAGAAGCACGTTGGGAGATGATCACAGAGGGGAAATACGACCTACAGGAAATTAAAGCCACAAAACAAGGGCCTGTTATTTTGGAAGTCAATGTACAGTTCAAAAGAGAGTTGGTAAACCGTGAATATGTTAAAATTATTAGCAAAGGAACCAAGGTGGAAGGAAAAATAATGTACCTGGAACAAAAGATGTTTAAATCGGATGGTTCCTTAGCATGTCAGGCAGTTTTCACCCTCGGTTTTATGGATTTAAAAAGTAGAAAACTAATTTTCCCTCCTATTGCATGGGAAAATGCTATAGGTTTAGAAAAAGTGGAGGGCCAAGGGTGAAAGCTTTTATTTAATAAATAGATTATAGTTTAGTTTTTTTCTAATTTCATAGAGGGAAGCCCATGTTTCAGAATCTTTATCAGAAAATGTGGAAGCAAGAGCAAATAACAATAAATGATTTTTTGAATTTTGAGGGATTAGCTCAATTTCTAAAAACAAGGGTATTTCACGCCCATCTGAAAAAGTGTCTAAGAAACTCATTTTTACCAGGAGCACTTTCCTACTTCCCTCTTTGACCCACCTCTTTTCGGTAACTTGAATTTTGGAAACATCCACTTCTTGATTTTTAGATTTGGCTACAGATCGGCTTAATCCTTTATAGTATGCATGTAAAAAATCGATGATTTCTTTTTTGCTGATACGGTTTTGGTTTTTGAGTGCTAAAACAAAGGCATAGGTAAAGTAATCCTCAGATGAAGGATCAAACATTCCAGGGGCAAAACGTAATTCTTCAAAACCTTCATAAGAAATGTTAGGGGCGAAGTCTAATGGAAAATCAATGTGTTCAAAGCCCCAATCTGACGGCTCTAGTAAATATTGTGGCTTCTGTTTTTCTTGTCCTTGGACTTTAAAGGAGATGAAGAAAATGGTAAAAAGACAAAGGGATGCCTTCACAAATCTAATCATAGTAATTTTGATTTAAACTAAAAAATAAGGCAAAGGTAAGGGTTGAAGGGAAAAGTAAAAATTGCCATCAGCCCTTTAATTGTTAGAAAGTTTTTCTTCGCCCAATCTGGGCAAACGTGTGTAAATTCTTTTGAGGTAAGATGTTTATGGGATTTAGTGTTAGCAAATGAGTTGATATTCCTGTC
>NZ_SMMB01001075.1 GCF_009711365.1 Xanthovirga aplysinae
TGAGTCCTATGCGGAAACTTTTGCACATGTTTTTGTTTGAACATCAGAAATAGTATGAAAGGAAGTCCTCCATGTGGTAAGCGATATAAGGTTTCGTAAAGGCTTTGATGCAAAGTTGATGCAAAAAAAGTAAAATCTACATTCGCTACTACACGAGCAAAAGCGGTTAAGGTTCCCCACAAAAATGCATACATTAGTGCCCATCGGCTTGTTGCCGGTATAAACAATAACACACTTACTATAAAATCCAAAACTCCGGCCCAAAACAAGAATTGATGAGCAAAAGCTTCTGTGCATCCAAAGATAATGATCACCATGTCCACAAAATTGCCTGGACGGGGGTAATAACCGATAGCATATAAGCCATGAGCTGAGAAAGTAAGCGCAATTACTAATTTAAACCAAAAGTAAAGTTTACCAGGAAGCAGTTTTCGGCAAACCATTAAATAAAGGAAAAGAGGGCTAGCCACCTGAGCACTATATTCAAAAAACTGCCCTATATGAAAAAACTTCTCTCTCATATAAAGTAGTGCAAGAATCACTAAGAGGCCAGTTCCTAGAAGTAAAACTCCCCCTCCTATTTTTGATTTTAACCTTACCGTTAGGCTGGCTATTGCACAAAGAGCAAATACAAGACCGGTCATATAAGAAAGACCCTGAATCATCTTTTCAGACCAATCTGAAGTAACGTAGACTTCCCAACTCAGGCCACTTATTGACGTAACTATCCCTTCTAATAAATTTTGATCCCAAAAGAAGGCTCGAAAAGGCCCATCCCAAAACAATAATTGCCAGCCTCTACCGGCAAACATCAAAAAACAAACTAGCTTTAAAAGCAGAATCGCCTGATCTCTATTAGCAAATTCCCTCACAAATTTATGGAACATATCTATTTATATAAAGTTTAAATACAATCCTTTAATTGATCAATTTAGTAAAAATTAATCATTTTTAATTAAGGCCAAAAATAACTTTTTGTTAACATAAAGTTAAGCGTGGATTAAGCAAAATCATATTTATAATACACTTAAAATCAATTATTTGAAAAGTAAAATTTTGTCGCTAATTTCTCAATAAGTTTTAAACGATTTCATTATCAACAAAATCATTATTACCAAAAATCAAATTAAAACCAACCAACGACATGACTAGATCACAGAATCTTACCCTGCTTGTTCTATTAACAAGCTTGTTTATCAACTGGCATACCCATGCTTCCAACGGACGCTATCGACTCACTTTAAGAGATAATCCAGCAACAACAGCAGTCATCGGGTGGGATCAACTTTCAGGCTCAAACCCTATTCTCTACTATGGGACTACCGACTATGGCACAGATTGGAGTTCCTATCCCAATCAGGCAGGCCCCGACAGAGTAGTGGATTATCTAGGAATGGATAATCATTTTGTTCGTCTAACTGGATTGCAACCCAATACCAACTATTACTTTGTGATAAAAGATAGCGAAGGACTAAGTGATCGCTTTTGGTTCAAAACTGCCCCGGATTCTTCAACCGAACGCTTATCCTTCATTTCCGGGGGTGATTCCCGTAATAATCGTACTCCGCGACAAAACGCTAATCAACTAGTAAAAAAATTACGTCCACATGCAGTGCTTTTTGGTGGAGACATGACAAACTATGGCACCACCTCAGAGTGGAAGGAGTGGTTTGACGACTGGCAGTTAACAATAGGTGATGATGGACGAATAATTCCTATTGTTGCTGCACGGGGAAACCACGAAAGTTCTAATGATGTCATTTACAACCTATTTGATGTCCCCAGTTCCAATGTTTATTATGCTTTAACTTTCGGGGGTAACCTTATTCGAGCATATACTTTAAATACTGAAACCTCCATTTCTGGTTCTCAAACGGATTGGTTAAGTAATGACTTAAATAACCATAATAATGTGGTTTGGAAAATGGCCCAGTATCACAAGCCCATGCGCCCTCATACCAGTGGTAAATCAGAGGGAAACACGCAATATAACAATTGGGCTTACCTCTTTTATCAGCAAGGGGTAAAAGTGGTTGTCGAATGCGATGCCCACACCGTAAAGTCTACCTGGCCCATCCGCCCATCCAGTGGCTCTGGAAATGATGAAGGTTTTATTCGTGACGATGAAAACGGTTCAGTGTATGTCGGTGAAGGGTGTTGGGGAGCCCCATTACGTTCTAATGACGACAACAAAAACTGGACAAGAGACAGTGGAAGATTCAATCAGTTCAAATGGATCTTTGTAGATGAAAACAAAATTGAGCTACGCACCATAAAAGTAGATAATGCAAGTCAGGTAGGTACTGTGAATGATAACGATGTTTTTACTCCCCCATCCAACCTGGATATCTGGTCTCCAAGCAATGGTTCTGTTATAACAATCGAAAAAAACAGTACACCACCAGACGATGGCTCATCTAAAGTCCTAGAAGTACGAATCAACAATGGTAACGACGACGTGGAAGAGGCAGAAGATGGAGAGATATATTTTAATAGTTCAGACTTAGAATTGGTCTATGACTCTTATAAATCTGCCGGTGACCAAACGGTAGGGTTACGGTTTAATGGAATTAATATTCCTAAAAATGCTACCATTACAGATGCTTACATACAATTTACGGTAGATGAAACTGGTTCCACAATTCCTAGCCTTACTATACAGGGCGAAGACAGTGACGACTCAGCCCCATTTGAAGATATAGATTATAATGTCTCCAACCGAAGCCTTACTTCTTCTTCTGTAAGCTGGACACCTGGTGCCTGGACAAGCAAAGACGACGCAGGACCAGACCAACGTACTCCAAACATAAGTTCAATTATACAAGAAATCATTAACCGCACTGGATGGATAGAAGGAAACTCAGTAAGCCTGATTATTACCGGAAGTGGGAAACGCACGGCAAGGTCTTATAATAATTCATCTTCCAAAGCCCCTCTCCTTTACATTGAATATAGTACGGAGAATTCAGAAACACCAAGCTTATCAGCTAGCAGGTTAGTTGATCATAAAATGGAAGATAGCGGAATAAAAGATCAAAAAAATACTGAAAATGGAGAGGCTATCAAAACTATTCAGCTAGTACCTAACCCAGCCACTACTGATTTAAGGATAACTTCCCAAAACGAAATACTTTCCATCAGGCTCTATGATCCAAACCAAAAATGTATTCATTTCTTTGAATTATCTAAAGGCTCACGAACTCATAAGCTAGATTTACAAGACCTTAATCCCGGTCTCTATACTGTACAAATAAAAACCATTAAGGGAATAGAAGTTCAAAGACTGATTATTAAACATTAAGAAATAGTTAAATTTTCAATTTTTATCAGGCTCAGCTTTACCAGCTGGGCCTGACCTTTTTTTAAATCCCCTCCAGAAAAAATTAAATAAAGAGGAGCCGAGGCTCCCCTGTGACTTATTTTTCCTTCTTTGCCAAAATCAAAAAATTAGAGTAATGAAAGGATCTATGTTTTAAAGAAATACAAAACGAAACATTCTGTTTCCTCCTTATACATTTACTTCTAACAAAAAAATGAATATTAACTTTCTAGAATCAGAAACTTTTAACCTTTGAGTAAAAAGTAAAGCAAAAAATGACTTTAACTAGATTAATGGAGCAATATGAGCGCTCAACTTGCATCCAAAGATCAATACCCCACCATTTTAAAACCTAAAATCTCCAAATTTGAGATAAGAGTCATTTATATTTTGGCCCTTTTAAAAATTCCTTAAAATGTGTTAGCATACACGTAATTTGTGTTAAGGTAATAATAAGAATAGGTGCACCTTTGTTATAAAAATGGAACAATAAGGCAATGTCAGAAGAAATTATTAAAATAAAGTCCATCAGTCAATTACATGAAATGCTGGGCTATGAAAAGCCCAAACACCCTCTGGTGAGCATTATAGATGTTTCAAAATTGGAAATCAAAGAAGAAATGATTGGGCTTCGCTATTCTCCAGATTTCTACTCCATTTCCTTAAAGGGGGCCCATTGTGGCATATTATACGGCAGAAAGCACTACGATTTCGAAGAAGGAGTGCTAGTGTTTACTGCTCCCAATCAAGTAATTTCAGCAACAGAAAAATATGATCCCCAAGGTGATAAAGGATGGATGCTCCTTTTTCACCCCGATTTAATTAGAAGATCAGCCCTAGGTGAAAACATGGACAATTATTCCTTTTTTTCTTACGAAAACCATGAAGCTTTACATTTATCAGAGCAAGAAAAAAAGATTCTAAGCGATTGTGTAGAAAGAATAAGGTATGAATATGAACAAAGAATTGATAATCATAGCCAAAGAGTAATCGTTTCAAGCCTTGAACTTTTATTAAATTATTGTTCTCGCTTTTATGAACGTCAGTTTAATACTCGTAGCCCTCAAAACAAAGACATCGTAGTACAAGTAGAACGGTTACTTAAAGCCTATTTTAATTCAGGTCAATTAACTGAATATGGACCTCCTTCCATACAATATTGTGCTGATAAAGTTCATTTATCTCCTAACTATTTAAGCGATCTATTAAAGAAGGAAACCGGCAGAAGTGCCAAAGACCACATCAATGACTTTTTGGTAGATAAAGCCAAAAACATGTTGATAAATAGCAATGATTCTGTAAGCGAAATTGCCTATTCATTGGGATTCAACTACCCCCATTACTTCAGTAGACTTTTTAAAACAAAAACAGGACTTACTCCACAGAAATACAGAGAATTAACATAAATCAAATATTTACAAGACATTCAAATTAGTTCATGCACCATGACTAAAAAAGGAAGTTAATCACTTCCTTTTTTTTATTCCTTTTTCCTTCTAGAAAATTCAGTGAAATGTGTTTTTCATACCGGAAATAGTGTGCCTACTTCATTAATTTCTTTTCGATCTTTGAATATCCAAAAGAACACAAATGGATTTCAATACCCCAAAGGGCTCCCTTGCGTTTTCTTCCCCTTTTTGGGGAAGCTTGAGCTCTTTTGGAATTCCTAGTGAAATTTTCGAACCTTAAAAGTCAATTAAAATCATGGCAAAAACTATTTTAATCACAGGAGCCAGTAGTGGGATTGGTAAAGCCACTGCTCTCCTATTTCAGGAAAAAGGTTGGAACGTAATTGCCACCATGAGAACACCTGAAAAAGAAAAAGAATTAACCAAACTGAACAATGTATTGGTAACTCGACTCGATGTACTTGATCTTTCCTCCATTAAAAATGCCATTGAAGGTGGTATTGAGGGGTTTGGCAAAATCGATGTATTAATCAACAACGCGGGTTATGGTGCATATGGTGCGCTAGAAGCTACGCCTAGAGAAAATGTGCTTCGGCAATTCAATACCAATGTCATCGGCCTTCTAGATACCACTAAAGCTATTTTATCCCATTTCAGAGAAAATAAGGAGGGTATGATTATCAATATTTCGTCTATAGGTGGGAAAATGACCTTTCCTTTAGGATCCCTTTACCATGGGACAAAGTTTGCAGTCGAGGGCATTTCCGAGGCCTTAAATTATGAACTGGAACAAATCGGTTGCCAGGTAAAAATTATAGAGCCAGGAGCCATTGCCACAGATTTTGCAGGGCGGTCATTTGATTTCAACAATGATGAAAACATGGAAGGTTATCAAAACCTGGTGAATAAAATCATGGGTTCTTTTGACAGTTTATTGGCTAATGCCTCTCCTTCCAGTGTGGTTGCTGAGGTGATTTACCAAGCAGCAACCGATGGTAGCAATCAGTTGAGATACACCGCCGGGGAAGATGCTAAAACATTAATGGCAAACCGAAAGCAATTAGATGATGAAACCTTCATTGGTGGGATTAAACAACAATTTGGATTATAAATATAATATTAAAAGCCTTCGGGAAATGGTTTCCGAAGGCTACTTAAAATTAAGCTTATGAAAACAACAGCATTAATTACGGGAGCTTCAAGCGGAATTGGAAAAGAATTGGCCAGAATCCACGCAGAAAATGGAGGTAACTTAATCATTGTTGCGCGTAGCGCCAATAAATTAAATCAACTAAAAAATGAATTGGAAGAAAAGTATTCCGGAAAAGTACATGTTATTGCAAAGGACCTTGCCAACCCAAATGCTCCCAAAGAGATTTATGAGGAAGTGCAAAACCAGGGTCTGCAAATAGATTTCCTCATTAATAATGCAGGGTTTGGTGGTAGAGGAAAATTCCATGAAAGGCCTTGGGAAAAGGATTTAGCCATGATTAATTTAAACATCACAGCACTAACTGCCTTAACGCGATATTTTCTCCCACATATGGTACAGCGAAATAAGGGGAAGATTTTGAATGTTTCTTCTCCAGCCAGCTTTATGCCCGGCCCTTTACAAGCTGTTTACTATGCATCAAAAGCGTACGTCACCTTTTTTAGCAATGCGCTTTCCGAAGAATTGCACGATACCCAGGTGACGGTAACCAACTTAATGCCTGGAGCAACCGAAACAGAATTTGCCAAAATTTCCGGCATGGAGGAAACGTCATTGTTTAACAAAACGGTAAGTGCTGTCTCGGTAGCGAAAGATGGATATAAGGGAATGTTGGTAGGTAAATTGGATGTCATTTCCGGATTGACTTTCCCACAAAAAATGATGAAAGTAGCTCTTCCTTTTATACCTAAGAAAGTTTTACTTAGCCAGATCAGAAAAATGCAAGAGGTTAGCTAAGGACGAAATACTTAAATTTGAAATGGACATAAGGGAAAGGCACTATCATTTAATTCTTTAACCATCTACCTTTCATTAAATAAATTTAAAAAAGACTGAATGAAAAGAGTATTAATAACCGGAGCCACAGGAATGATCGGTGGACTTGTACTAAAAGAATCTCTTTCTTCCCCGGATGTAAAAGAAGTGATAAGTTTGGTACGAAGGCCAAGTGGTATTTCGAAAAAGAACCTCAAGGAAGTAATTATTCCTGATTTTAAGAATTATGCACAATTTGAAGACTTATTTAAAGCAATAGATACCGTATACTTTTGTATAGGGGTATACACAGGTCAAGTTTCAAAGGAAAAATTCAAAGAAATCACGGTAGATTATATTACTTCATTTGTTGACACATTGAAAAAACATAGTCCAAAAGCCACTTTTTGCTTTTTAAGTGGTGCCGGTGCGGATAGAACAGAAAGGAGCCGAATGGCATTTGCCAAATATAAAGGAATGGCGGAAAATTACCTTTTAAAAGAATTGGAACATGTGCAGATATTTCGACCTGGTTATATTTATCCCGTTCATAAACGTAAGGAACCTAATATTACTTATGAAATCTCCAGGGCATTGTATCCCTTAATCCGATTAATGGGTAAAAATACCAGCATTAAATCTACAGAATTAGCTTCGGCCATTTTCCAGTCGGGTGATGCGAGTGGAAAAAGAACACTGGAAAACAGAGATATTGTTAATTTTATTAACCCATAATACTGTTTGAAAAAAATATTTTAGGGAATAAATAAGTTATTACCAAAGCTCTAATAGAATTTGGAATGCCC
>NZ_SMMB01000686.1 GCF_009711365.1 Xanthovirga aplysinae
TAGGGGACATATAAAAGCAAATCATAATTTTCTTGATTTCGCCACCTATGTTTGCCTTTTTCCTCAACTTGTCGCTGGTCCAATAGTTAGGTATTCCAGTATTCATAAACAACTTAAATCTAGAGAAATAACAAAGGAAAAATTTGTTTCAGGGATTAGGAGATTTATAGTTGGTTTGGCCAAAAAGGTTTTGATTGCAAATACTTTTGCCACAATAGCCGATAGTATTTTTTCCCATGAAGTAAATGAGCTATCAACAGTTTTTGTTTGGGTTGGAATTATATCTTATTCTATTCAAATCTATTTCGATTTTTCTGGTTATTCTGATATGGCCATAGGGCTAGGGAAAATGTTTGGATTTGATTTTCCTGAGAATTTTAACTTCCCCTATATTTCCAAGAATATTAGAGAGTTCTGGCAAAGGTGGCATATTTCTCTTTCTACCTGGTTTAGAGATTATGTGTACATCTCATTAGGGGGGAATAGAAGGTCTAATTTAAGAACTTATATAAATTTATATACCGTTTTCTTTGTAACAGGTTTATGGCATGGAGCAAGTTGGAACTTTATTTTTTGGGGCTTATTTCATGGTACATTTTTAGTGATTGAACGTACTGGGCTGGGGAAAAAGCTTCAAAAAGTATGGGCTCCAATCCAACATCTTTACACCTTACTGGTGGTGATTGTCGGTTGGGTTTTCTTTAGAGCCGAAGATTTGGGTACCGCTTTCTTATATCTGAAAAGGATGTTTTGGTACTCCTCTGGCAACATGACTTTGAATAGCTACCTTTCATTCTTCCACTTTAATTCTCATACCCTATTCTTCTTATTAGCAGCAATTATTTTCTCAATGCCAACTTCACAAATAATTGAACAAAGGGTAATAATTCATAAAATCAATTGGTTGAAGCCAATTTATCTACTTATTCTATTTGGCTTGACCATTACATACTTAAGCGCAGATAGTTACAATCCATTTATTTATTTTAGATTCTAATATAATGCAAAAAAGAGTATTTATTTACACCTTTCTATTTATTATATTTCTTCCTTTGCTTTTGAGGTTTTTAAATATGAGCCCATTATTGAGGCACAATGAAAATAGGATTTTAGCGGCTAAGCCTGAATTTTTATTGAAATACACCAACTCTGGAGAAAACCTTGCTGAAAAGTTATTTGGATTTTACAGAGATGTCATTGACTATAAAAACAAATACAACCACTACTTTACTGATAATTTCATTTTTAAAACTTCTCTCTTTAAACCTTTCACAATAATTAAATCCTCTATATTTAATTCGGATCCTATGCCAGAAAAGGTGGTAAGAGGTAACAACGGTTGGATGTTTCTTGGCGAATCCCATTCGAATGTTATTTCGGAATCGAAAGGTTTGACTCAATATAATTCGGAAGAATTAAATAGGTTGAAATCAAACCTCAATAATCAAAAAAAATGGCTAGACGAAAAAGGGATAGCTTATTTTGTTGCCATTGCCCCCAATAAACATTCCGTTTACGGCCATTATTTGCCTATTGTTAAGTCCGCAAATAAGTCTAAACTACAACAAATGAAAGAGGCGGCTGCTCAAATTAATCTCCCTTTAATTGATCTTTCTGATTATTTTATGGATTATCCAAATGAACGACTTTTCCATAAAACCAATACGCATTGGAATGACTTTGGAGCTTTCCTGGGATATAGAAAGCTTATTCACGAGATTCAAAAAATATACCCTGAAATTAAATGTATGGAATTGGGCGATCTTGAGAAGAAAATAGAAATTTCATATCAAGAAGACTTAACTAAAATGCTGAATATAAAGATCAAAGAGGAAAGAATATTATTAAAGAAGAAATATGAAAAGGCCGCTAAAATACCAAGCCAATTAGAAGTGCCTAATAATTTCTTTCGCCTTCCTCAGGATTATGAAAATAGATATACTTCTGATGATAATAATTTGAAATTATTGATGTTTCGAGATTCATTTTCTGAGGCATTAATAAAATACATGTCGGAAAGCTTTGGGGAGTCTATATTTATTTGGAGTTATAGGTTTGATAAGGAGTTAATTGAAAAGGAAAAGCCCGATATCGTCATTATGGAAATAGTTGAACGAAGCTCTGATGTTTTTTTATAAGAATAACCCAAATTTTTGCATTGGATTATGACAGATTTAAAGTTTGGTCGGGCAGGATTACTTTTCAGAAAATTTTTTCCTCCCATGGCAATTTTAAAGAAAATGGCACCAAGTTCCGTAGAGTTTTAGACCATAAAAGTACTTTCTTTAATCCTAAAACCTTAATTGATACCATGCAACTTTAAATTTACATCTCAATTTATAGGGAACTCACGCCTTAAATTATCACAAATCACCGCTGTAGCCACTCCTACATTCAAAGATTCAGCCTCACCAAATCTTGGGATAGAGATTTTATGATTGACCAGGGGCTCTAAATTCGCAGATATTCCTTTTGATTCATTTCCCATTAAAATTAAACCGCGCTTACTAAATTGGGTCTGGTGAACATTTTTTCCTTCCAAAAATGCACCAAAAACAGGGCAATCGGCCTTGGAAAGGTAGTCAACCAAGTCAGTGAAAAACACTTCGATACGACAAAAAGACCCCATGCTGGCACTAATGGTTTTGGGATTGTAAACATCTGCACATGTATTTGAACAAATGATCTTCTTTATGCCATACCAATCTGCGATTCTAATAATAGTGCCTAAATTTCCAGGATCTCTAACGTCATCTAATACTAAGCCATATTCTTTCCCCGTTACAGTTAGAACTATATTTGGCTTCATTTCAGTGATGGCCATTGCAGCATTGTTCGATTTAAAAGTACCTAGGGTAGAAAGTTCTTTTTCGTTTACAGGCAATATTTCGAAGGATTTATGAGCAAGAATGTCTTGATTTTCTTGTAAAAAGGGCTCTGTGGCTAATAGCTTTTTTATTCGATAGTCTGATTGAATAACTTCTGTCACGCTTTTTGCTCCTTCTACCAAAAAAGCCTGTTCCTGCTTTCGGTATTTTTTTATTTGCAATGATTTAATGAACTTTACGATACTTTTCGAAATCATAAGATTAATCAAAAAATTGAATAGACATTTTTATAAGCTGCTTTTGTTTTTGCCCGCTTTTATTCTTCTAGCCTGTAAGGGAACAAGCTACTTAGAAGATGGGGAAAAGATTTTAACCAAACAAAAAATCAAAGGTACAGAAAATGTCAATAAAGATGAACTAAATGCCTTATACAGGCAAAAGCCTAAT
>NZ_SMMB01001232.1 GCF_009711365.1 Xanthovirga aplysinae
AACTTTTTCATTGTTTTTAGAAATTTAACGTTAGTAAATAATTATGGTGAATTGAATAGTTTAATTGGATTTGCGGCGCAAATTTAGTGATTGTAACGATAAACCGAATTATTTTGTTTGATTTTTTATTAAAATTTATTTCTAAATATTCGAATTTAAGGACCTTTTGCCACTGTATACCTCTTTGTATAAACTAATTATGAGATATGATTTTAATCATAATTAAATAAATTTTTTACATTCCTAGAGGCATCATATAACCTACAGTTAAGGCAATACCGCTGTTATAAGTTCCTTCATAATTTTCTGGTTTATCATTTTCGAACTTATAATTATCGTTGAAATCTAGGCCATAGCGGGCATCAATTACTACTTTCCCAGGGCCGGCTTGTAATTCAGTACCCAATCCAAAACTGGCACCAAAATCGAAACGGTTGTCCTGTATTTCACCTTCTTTTGTAAAGCCGGCTGTATTTCGATCTCTTTCCCCATCAGTGACCATTACGTTATAGCGATCATACGCATAACCAAAAGTTGGAGCAGCAAAAACATAGCCTGAGATAACTTCATTTCCTACTATACCTTTGAATAAGATGGGTAACTCTAGATAATTAGTGAAATTACGTTCCTTTTTTTCTACTTCACCATTGGATATATCAAAGGCCACTCCCTTTTGGATAAAGTGAAATTCTGGTTGAATGGCGAAATTTTTGTGGAGACTTACTTCTACCGGTATGGCTATATTAAATCCTGGAGCATACTTGTTGTTTTCCAGGTTTTTATGTTGTAGGGTTGATAGGTTTACCCCCCCACGAATACCTGCAGAAACCTGCGTTTTTTGTTCTTGGGCAAAACTGCTTGAAATAGAAAGCAGGAAAACAGCGATAATTGATAAAATGGAATTTCTCATTTTTTTATTACTTTTAAATGTTTGTATAAAATTGTGGTGATTTTTACAAATGGTTTTGTTAAGGTCCGTGCATTGTGCGGGCCTTTTTTGTTTTAACTACAGTTGTCAGGCGGGCTTCTTTCCTTCATCGGTTTAATTGGCTAAGGTCAGTAATTAATTATTACAATTATTAAACAATTGTTAGAGTCGATACGAAGTGATCCCAAAAGCTTGTATAGAAAGTTTTTTGATCACTCCGTTTAAAATTCTATCGTATTTAATTGCTTAAAGCAACCATTGGCTCTTTTGCTTTTTCTTGTTCTTTCCCTTGTCCTTTTCTTTTTCTAAAGTAGGCTCCAATTTTATCAAACCATAAGTAAGTTACGGGAACCAAAATAATTGTAAATAGCATGGAACTTGTTAAGCCGCCGATCAATACCAAGGCCAAACCATTTTTCCATTCCGAGCCTGCACCAGAGGCAAAACCAATAGGAATCATAGCAATTACCATGGCAATGGTGGTCATCAATACTGGTCGGAAACGTTGGATTCCCGCATTTAAAACAGCCTGCTCACTACTTTGCCCTTCCTGTTTTAGTTGGTTGGCAAAATCCACAATCAAAATAGCATTTTTAATTACCAGTCCAATCAACATGATGATACCCAGAATAGTGAAGATACTCAGGTTTTCCAGTGATAGGGCCAAAGCTAAAAATGCTCCAATTAAGGCTACCGGTACCGAAAACATCACCACAAAAGGGTATACATAAGAGTCGTACAAAACCACCATGATCAAATACACCAAGATAATGGACATCAGTAAAGCCATACCTAATTTTGCAAAGGACTCATTTTGCTGGTCAAGGTCTCCTCCCATCTTAAATTCAATTCCTTCAGGAGCTTCTAGGGAGGCGATTGCCTGCTGAACTTCCTGTGCTACAGTACCTGTAGGACGACCATACATTTGTGCTTTTACGGTCAATGAGGATTGTTTTTCCTCTCTTTCCAATCGGCTTGCCCCTGTAGTGTTACTTACCGTTGCAAACTGTTGCAGTTCGATGAGTTGGCCTTGATTGTTAAGGAAGGTTAGTTTTTCAATATCCTTAACATTTTTACGATCAAATTGATCCAATCGGCTGTTGATATCGTATTCTTCCTGACCATCTCTGAATTTGTTATCGGTATTTCCGGTAAAAGCATTTTGCATGGTGATACCCACCGTACCCAAATCTAAACCAAGCATGGCCATTTTCTCCCTATCTACAGAAACTGAAATCTCTGGGTTTCCTGCTTCAACAGAGATTTCCTCTTCGAAAGTCCCAGGGACCTGATCCACTTTATAAAGCACCTTATCCGCAAAAGCAAAAAGGGAATCCATATTGTTACCTTTTAAGATAACTTGTAAAGGAGCTTCTGTACCACCACTCACAATATCGACGGTAGCTACTTTAAATTTGGCTCCAATAACTTTTTGCATCAATTCTTTTTTGATTTGTTGCGAATAGTCGTTAGAAGAAACTGAACGGTGTTCCAAGCCTACCAATTTAGCATTAATTTCTGCTTTATAGGCTGTGGTTTGCCCAGCCAAAGAACCACTTGTAGAGCCAACCGAAGTAAATATGGTCTCGATCAGTGGGTCATTTAGTAAATGTTGCTCCACTTCTCGAGTTAAGGCATTGGTCTCTTCAATAGTACTTTCTTTGGGTAGCTCGATTTCAATGACAAACTGTCCATTATCCCCAGCCTTCACAAACTCACTTCCAATAAAACCGGCACCCAGAAGGGAGAAGGAAGCTATTACTAGAGCGAAAATACCACTTATAGTTACCACTTTGTGATTTAGTGCCCATTGTAATGCTGAACGGTATATTTGGATAATGCCATTTAACATATCTTCAAAAACAATTAGAGGTAAATGAAGAATATTGCTTCTTTTTAAATTAATGGACTTGGAGAATCTCGATGCTAACAATGGGGTTAGTGTAAAGGATACCAGGAAGCTGATTGCTGTCGCAAAAGCTACCACTAATGCAAACTGACGAAGTAAGTCTGCAATGAGTCCAGTAACCATGGTAATAGGTATAAATACTATAATAATAGTAAGGGTAATTGATAGAACAGAGACTCCAATTTGTTTCCAGGTATCTTTAGCTGCTTGCATGGCGGATTGCCCCTTCGACATACGCGCATGTATATTTTCAATTACCACGATACTATCATCCACTAGAATTCCTACAACCAATGATAATCCTAAAAGGGTCATTAGGTTTAAAGTGAAACCCAATAGGTTCATGATAATAAAGGTACTTACTATGGAAACTGGAATGGAAACCATTACAATTCCAGCGTCTCTTAAGGAATGTAAAAATAATAACATAATGGCAGCAACCAGAATAACTGCTAAGTACAGGTCATGAATTACAGCATCTGCCGCTTCTAATGTAAATTCAGAATTGTCTTGAGTGATGGCAAATTTTAAATCGTATTTTCCATACCTTTTTTCTAATTCTTGTAGTTTGATTTTGACATTTTCAGCTACCTCTACACTGTTCCCATCCGATTGTTTTGAAATAAGTAGTCCAATACTGTTCACCCCATTAATTCTGGAAATGGAAGTGGTTTCTTTATTGGTATCTAAAACTTCTGCTACATCTTTGATGCGAATGAGGCCACCTTTTGGAGCGGCACCTAGCACTAAATTTTCTACATCTTTAACACTTTGAAATTTTCCAGAAAGACGGACTAACACTTGCTGGTCTTCACTTTTGATTTTTCCTGTTGGAAAATCAAGGTTTGCACCAGCGATAGCTTGCGTAACTTGTAAAATGGTCAGGTTGAAAGCCTTTAGCTTGTCACGATCAACATTTACTCTAATTTCACGCTCAACACCTCCTACCAAATCTACTTTTGCCACTCCATCAATCCGACTAAGAGATTCTCTAATTTCATCATCAACTAGGTTAAAAAACTCAACATCCGAAAGATTGGAGGATACTCCCATTCGTATGATAGGAAGTTCGTCCAAAGAAAACTTTTGGATGATAGGTTGCTCCGTTTGATCAGGTAAATCAGACATCAAGGCATTTACCTTCCTTTGGGCTTCCTGTATAGTGAAATCAATGTCGGCACCATATTTAAGTTCTAGGCTTACAAAAGAAGCACTCTCCATGGATATGGATTTTATACTTTTGATTCCCTCCAGTGAGGAAACGGCATCCTCTACCTTTACTGTAACCGAATTTTCCACCTCCGAAGGCGAGGCTCCGGGGTAAACCGTAACAATACTAAGTGCCTGAGCAGAGATTTTCGGTAAAAGCTCATAGTTTAAACTATTGTAGCTAATTAATCCAAGCAAGGTCAAGATGGTAAATAGCACAACGACAAGCTTGGGTCGCTTAACGGATAATTCTGTAATACTCATTCTTAATGACCTCCTGCTTAATTTTTCACAATTTTTATTTCACTTCCCTCTTTCAGATTTAATTGTCCGCTGACCACTACCTGGTCTCCACTTTTCAATCCTGAAAGCACAGTGAGTTGGTTATTTTTACTGCTACCAATTGTAATGGGAATTAGAGTCACTTTCTTCTTCTTCACTACAAATACTTTAGGCTCTTTTAGACTTCCTGTCAAGGCCTTTCTAGGAATGCTGAGTACTTGTTGATTTACATTGGTTGTATGAAAATAGGCTTTGGCAAACATCCCTGCTCTAAGAGATTTATTCTCATTATTGTTGACCATTACCTTGACTTTAAATTTTTTGGAAGGGTCAGCCTTATGAGAAATGTTAACCAAAGTACCTTCATACTCCTCCAAAGGATAAACATCTGTGGTGATTTTTACTTTCATGCCTTCTTTAAGATGAAGTAGATCTTTTTCGGATACTTTTAAGATTAATTGAAGTTTTTTGGTATCAATAACCTCTGCTACCTTTGTTCCAGCCATTACAAATTCACCTTTTTCTACAAAGACATCATTGACAACCCCATTTATGGGTGAGCTGACAACCGAAAAGCTGATTTGTTGTTTGATCCCCGCTTTTTGTGCTTCCAGTTTAGAGATTCCTAATTCTATGTCCTCAATTTGGCTGCGGCTAACAGCACCAGCGGCTTGCACTTTTTGGTAGCGTTCCAAATCTTTCACTGCTTTTTGCAAGGAGATTTCTACGGAATGTAATTGCGACTGCAGGGAAGAGTCGTCAATTTTTAAGGCATTTGCCCCTTTTTTAATGCGATCTCCTTCCTTAATTTTTAATTGTTTTACAATTCCAGTTGATTCTGAAATTAGAGTCACGGTTTCTTTGGCTTCAAACTCACCAGTGAATTGAAGGTGATCTTCCAGGTTGATCTTTTTTGCTTTTGTTACCCGTACAGGTATGGCAAATGATTCCTTAGCATCAGGCTCTCTTCGAGCATCGATAACCTTTTTGTTTGCGCTTAACTTCCAAGCCATGGCACCTATTACGACCAGGGTTAAGGTAAGAACGATAAGTACTTTTGCTTTCATTTTTATTTTTGTTACAGATTTGACTACTATGTTGTGATTATTTGGAAATAAATTCTTCTAATTTTTTTGAATAAAATCGGAAAGTTGTCCGTTGATTTTCAATTGTTCCAATTCAGCTAGTTTTAGGTTGAGCAAGGCGGATAAATAATTGTTTTGTGCCAACTTTAGCTCCGTTTCTTTGTCCAAAAGCTCCACAAGAGGAGTAAGCCCTTCTTCATAGCCCAAAATAGCGGCATCATAAATGTCTTGGGCCACATTCATACTTTCATTTTGGGTTTTCAGTTGCTTGTGACTGAGCTGAATTCTATTTAATGAATTTTCAAAACCCATCTGCACCGATTTTTCCAAAAGACTTAGGTCTTCCATTATTTTTTTGGTTTCTAACCTTGCTTTTTGAAGGCGATTTCGGTTTTGAAAACCCGTGAAGAGAGGAACCTGAAGAGAAAGTCCCCAATAGCCACTTTCAAAAGAATTGTAGCCATCACCCGAAAATTTAAATTCATTATTTTGCCCCTGATAGCTATAATTAAAAAAAGCTGCTAAAGTGGGGAAAAAGGCTGCTTTTTGAAGTTCCTGGTTTGCTTCCGAGATCGTCTTTTGTTGCTTTAGCAATTGAATTTGGCTGTTATTTTCCAGTTTTAATTCTGGAGTTAGGCTGTAGTATTGATAAGTGGTTAAATCATCAACTAAATCCAGGGAATCTGTCATTTCAATGTTGAGATGAAGTTTCATGAGGTTGTACAGTTGATCAATAGCATAGTTTACCTCCAATAGCATATTTTCTGTGTTGGATAGGCTAATGAATAAACGCTTTACCTCATTTGGTTTTGCTAAACCATTTTCCTCCTGCACTTTTGAAATATTATAGAGCCGTTTCAGCTTGTCCAGATTTCCTTCAATAATTTTTCTTTGCTTTTGGCTAACTTGTAATTGTAAGTAAGTTTGGGTCACTTGATAAACTAATCCTTCCTGAGCTGATCGGGTACCCAATTCATAGAGTTTGTTTAACTCCCCTGAGCTTTTGATCGCAGCAACAATTTGCTGATTGAAAATAAGCTGGTTTACTTGAACTCCAGCATTAACTCCATGTTGCACACCAAAAGTAACTGGAATAGGTGCATTACTTTCCATTCCTAAAAGCAAGCCAAATTCAGCAGGAAGGAGTTGGACGGGTAAAGCAAAGTTATCAATGTATTGTGCGGTTGCCTTTATCTGTGGTAAATAACCACCAATTGCCTCTTGTTTTAATTCTTTAGCAATTTCCTCATCCAGGGTTGCTTTCTTAATATTGGGATTATGCTCTAAAGCATGTTGAATAGCTCCTTCAAGGGTAAATTGATGGACCTCCTGAGCGGTTCCAATATTCCATGAAATGAGTAGCATTAAAAGCGGTAATACTTGTTTCATTTTTAATACAGATTGTGTGTTATTTTTAATTTTTTTAATGGTTTATCAGTCTTTTGACTTAATTATCATTTGGTGCTTGATGATTTCATCAATTTTTTATTTTAAGAGGTTCTTTTTTTATCTTCATTATCACGCTTTTGTTTGGTAAAGGTTGCTGAAGTTTATTTTTAAATTGGTTCCTGATACGTCAAATGATTTACAAAATGTGTCAAATTCTTTTTGTTTGATAAGTTATGGTTTGATTATTAAGTTCTTAACTAAAAGAACTAAAAAAACAAAAAAAATAGAACAATTATAAAATATGGGTCAAAACTGAAAGCATCTTAATTTTAGAATTAATCTGAAATTGCTTTAATTCATAACAGGCTAAAAGAGGTTAATATCTTAACGAAATTTATCAGCCTAAGCATTGTAATTCTGTTTAATTAGGATTTTTTCTTTTCCCATTCTTGGAATATTTTTTTACATTTTTGTACAAAGAATTCACAAAAACTATAGTCTTCTCTTAATTGTTCATTATACTCTACTGTTTTAGTCGTTCTTTGTTGAATAACCTCTTTGAGCACTTGGTGTAGCTCCTCGATATTTTTTAGGCGCTCCCTTAAGTGATCCATAACTCGGTCTGCTGTGATTCGAAAATAACGCTTTCTGTCACCAGGTTTAGTGATATATTCGACTACACTTAATCTTTGTAAAAATGAAAGCGCATTGCTAGTAGCACTTTTACTTAAATTTAGGGCTTCGCGAATTTCATCGAAAGTTAATTCAAAACGGTCAGCAACGGTTAATAAAGCATGGACCCTGGATGAAGCCGGTGACCAACCCGTTTTTTCCATGATGACCCCGAGTTTTTCTATTAACTCTCTTTGTTTATCGCTTAATTTTACTAATTCCTGTTGCTCCATTTTGACCCTCTTTGATGCCTTTGATAATGCAAACGTATAACAGTTTTTTTGGTTCTGCAAATTGAGAACTAAAAATATTTTTTTGTTTGAAAATTTAGGGTTGAGGAGGATTCAACTTTTGGATTTTTCCTGATGATATTATTCCTGGTGGCATGATAGAAAGTTGTAATTTTTCCTGATTTTATTAAAGACATTTTCTTGATCGAACTTTTGAAAATGGAAATTAAAAAAATGGTTTGGTCAAAGGTTAAGGGAGAGGCTTGGACCATGATGATAAATGTAGTTGAGAGATTCAACCTATTGAAATTCAGTATGTAATGTTTTGATTTTATGGACTTTACCTTTCACCACATCAATTCAACCGGTAGTAATCATGAGGTTGCATTTGGAAAAGGAAAGTTAAAAATTGACAATTTAAAAATGATATTTTATTACCTTTGAGTCGTCCATTTGCAGGCTTTCTAAATTAAGATTTTGCATGATCCTCAATAATTTACTCCGTTCCTTTGCCTCTTCTTTGTTTATTTTGGGAAATGATAATTCCGTAGAATTGAAAGAATTAGAGTCAGCCTTGAGAATACCCAAAATAGAGGAGAAGATCTATGATCCTACTACTGAATGGTCATTATCCGATTTGGAAAGTTGGATTGATTTTTTAGAAGAGCGATTACAGTGTGAGCAAATCGGAATGAGAGCGGCTTGTTATATGGACTATAGGAAGGCAGGAATCATTGGCGGGTTAATGCAAAGTAGTCCTACCCTTCGAGCAGCCAGTTCTCAGATCTTTGGAATAGTTTCTGAAAACTCACAATTACTTGAGCTGGAATTATTGGAAAGACAGGATTCAGCTTTAATGACTTATAAATTAAATGATAAATTCTTCCTTGATAATTTTCGAAATAGGCGACCTAAATTTCGTGATGAGATTGGGGAATTTATCATGGCCATGGGACACTTAAATGACAATAAGCTTATTGGAAAAAAAGTACCAATAATAAATTTAAGGTTAGAAAGACAGGAGCCTTCCGATATTTCTTTTTACCAGGAAATCTTTGGGGTGAGCCCTAAATTTGGGCAAGAGATTTATCAGTGCGAGTTTTCAAAAAAATGGTTAGACCAACCTTTAATGGGTTATAATGAGGAGTTGCATAGTTTATTAAGTAATTATGCAAAATTACATTTCAAGGGAAAAGAGGAGCCATTAAAGGTTAGGTTGAAGCGGGATATTTTAGAAGATTTAAAAAACAGGCAAGAGGTTTCTATAGAAACCATGGCCGAACGCTATTCCCTTGGAGTTAGGAGCATCCAAAGGAAATTAAAGGAGGAAAGCTCCTCTTTTCGGTCGGTGGTGGAAGAATGCCGACAAGAACTCGCCCTTGAGTTTATTCGCGATAAAGAAATCAATATTAAAGAGATTGCCTTCTTACTTAATTATTCCTCCGTTTCTTCCTTTTCCAGGGCTTTTAGGAATTGGACAGGGACTTCTCCAGACTGTTATCGGAAAAATTTGGAGGGAAAACCTTTTAAAAGTGGGTTAGAAGTTTAGCAATTAATAGGTTTAGTTAAGCAAGATTTTGTTGCTTCAATGTTTTGCGTCTTTTAACTACTAGCCTTTTAGAATTTTACACTTCCCTATTGAACACCTAAACTCTATCTATTTCTTTTAGGAATGTGTATTGATTAAAGGAGGTTAAGTCAATTAGTTACTGAATCAGTAACTATGATAAAAATGTAGGGAAGTCAACTGGCAGTCCGTGGTTAATATTTATTAATGGCGTTTTTTCGTCTACTTTGGTAGAAGGGAGTTGACCTCACTTTTGCTGAGAACTTTAAGTTTTTGGCTGCTGTTCTCATGGAAAAGAGCACTATGGAAAGCATACTGTTAGTTCGCTATGATAATCTTTTTCGTGGGGATGAAGTGAAGGCTGCACTAGAGTCTATGGAGCGCATGCGTTTGATTAGCTTTAGGGAAGCCTGTGTAATTGTGAATGAAATGAAAGATAAGGTTCATGCCAAAAAGCAATTGAAATTACAACCTTTGGGTGATGTTTCAACGAATTGGTGGATGAATTTTATGAAGTTAATGGTAAAATTAGGAGGACCCGCTCCCCAAAAAAGCCTTAAATTTTTACAGGCGGTAATGAATGAGACAGGGTTAACGCCAAGTTTTATTGAAAGCATTAGGGAAAATATGAAACCGGGTACTTCAAGTGTTTTTGTAGTTGCAGACTCCGACCAAATGCGATTAATAAAAGATGAATTGGAACGCTATGGAGGTTCTTTTGTAACCAGTCCTATTGATATAAATAGATTGATCAGACGGTTTACTAAGGGAAAAAAGGCGGCTTAGAAAAAAAATATTTTCTGATTAAAAAACTAAAAGGGTCCTTTCATTTAATTAAGGTATTAGGTGTTACTGCAGCAAAATTTGATTAAAATATGGTTTAATTTCATGAATATTTTTTAGTAAAGATCTAGTTTAATGTTTTTCCTAAATAAAAATGGTATCTTTTTAAATTATTAAACTGATTTCCATTTAACATTTGAAAAATGAAACCTTCTGGATCTTTACTTAAGTTTTTTCTCCTTTTTATTATTTTTGGTTTGGTGAAAATCCCCCTAACAGCTCAGAACTCTAATTTATATACCCAAACCGAACGATTATCTGAGCAGATTGAAAAGAAAGTAATTAAATGGAGAAGGGATCTTCATCAACATCCCGAATTGTCGAATAGAGAGTTCCGTACGGCCGAGAAAGTGGCTTCACATTTAAAGGCTTTAGGTCTGGAAGTTCAATCCGGGGTAGCTCATACCGGTGTAGTTGGTATTTTAAAAGGAGGACTTGATGGGCCAGTAGTAGCTTTGCGTGCTGATATGGACGCTTTACCAGTTACTGAACGAGTAGATTTACCTTTTGCCTCTAAGGTGATGTCAGATTATAACGGCCAGAAAGTAGGCGTGATGCATGCCTGCGGTCATGATACTCATGTGGCTATATTAATGGGGGTTGCCGAAGTACTATCCAAGGTAAAAGATGATTTAAAAGGTACAGTTAAGTTTATTTTTCAACCTGCCGAGGAAGGAGCGCCTGAAGGAGAAGAAGGAGGAGCGAAAATGATGGTAAGGGAAGGTGTATTGGATAACCCTAAAGTAGAAGCCATTTTTGGATTGCATATAAATTCGAGGACCCCAGTTGGAGAAATTCGTTATCGTGCTGGTGGGACCATGGCAAGCGTAAATAGTTTTAAAATTATAGTTAAGGGCCAACAAACTCATGGATCTACTCCTTGGACGGGTATAGACCCGATTGTAACCTCAGCCCAGATTATTAATAGTTTGCAGACGGTGGTTAGTAGACATAGCGAGTTAACCAAAGAAGCTGCTGTAGTTTCTATCGGCAGTATTCATGGAGGTGTACGGAGTAATATCATCCCAGAGGAGGTAGAAATGCTGGGAACCATACGTGCTTTAAATGAAGGTATGCGTTTAAAGATTATTGATAAGATCAAGAGGATATCAACGAAGGTGGCTGAAAGTCAAGGGGCAACTGCCGAAGTGATAATCAATGAAGGTTACCCAATTACCTATAATGATCCGGCATTAACTGCGATGATGTTGCCTTCATTGCAAAATGTGGGTGGTCAATCTAAAGTAAAGGAGATGAATGCTATTACTGGTGCAGAAGACTTTTCATTTTTCCAGAAAAAAGTCCCAGGTCTCTATTTCTTTCTAGGAGGGATGTCTGCTGATGGTACTATTGAGGAAGCGGCACCTCATCATACTCCTGACTTTTTTATAGATGAAAGTGGAATGCTGTTAGGTGTGAAAGCTTTCTGTCGTTTAGTTATTGATTATGCCGATAAAAAAGAGGGGAATTTATAAACAGGGTTACTTTTTTCATCATTCAAAATGAAGCTTTTGCTATTGGTGTAGCATATCAAAAATTGAAATATTGGACTAATTAGATGTTTTTTCGACTTATCTGTTAGTTGAAAATTATATCATTCTGAAATTCAATGGTTAAAAGTTTTTTTCTTAAATGTTGCTTGATTTTTTCCTCATTTATTTTTCTTTTAAAAAAATTATGGAAGGGGTTTTTAAACCCTTTTCATAATTTGTTGTCTGAAGAAACAAATGCAATAGGATATCAAATGAACTGGTCGGGTTTAAGTTTTTGATTATCCGATAATTATTTTTTTAACTTTTTGTCATTTTCTAAATGATCTCTACAAAAAGATTTGGGCTTGTAATAATAGGTTTTTTAGTGGCTTTGGAATCCTGTATTCCAATTGCAGGAGCAGTTATTTACTCAAACAGTTAGACAAAAAAGAAACAGGAAAAAGTCCATCAGGACTTTGAACAAAAGAAAAGTACTTTGTTTAAAGGAGGAGTACAGAACAAAAATTAAAAGTTTGATTAAAATTTAAAGGAAGATAATTTTCGAAGTATTTTTTTTAACTTAAAACTGATAGTGATATGAAGGGTAGAAGAGTTTTGTTAAAAGTTTTAATGGGTGTTGGGGGAGCTTTCATATTTTCATCGTGTGCCACTATTTTTCACGGTTCTACTACAAAAATTAATGTACAGGAGGGATACCCATCGAATGCAGAGGTGTATTATAATGGTTCTTATATGGGAAAGGCACCCGTTAGTTTTGAAATAACGGATGGAATTGCTGCTTTAGATAACCGGACCGTTAATTTAGATGAGAATTATCAGGGAGATGAAGATTTTTCTACCCCATTTGGTCGAACCAAAGTAAAAAGAACTGAGGATAGTCAGGTAAGTGAAGATGGGGGTAATATGAGTTCCCAAAGTGAAATGATAAGGGATCGAGGGGTAGTGATTCCAAGAAATAAAGTAACGCTAAAATCGGAAGGCTTCTATGACCAAGAGGTTACCTTAGGGAAAAAGCTCCGAGTAGGTTCATTAATTTTAGATTTTCTCTTCACAGGACCAATTGGACTTATCGTGGATTTTGGAAGTGGAGCTATCTATAAACAGTTTCCAAATCTTATTAATTATAGGCTGAAAGAAAGGCCAGAGGGTGAGGTTTCCAAAGTTGAATCAGAACCTTGATTTGTAGGATTAACGCCTGAGCCAGGATTTATAACTTTAAAGGGAAAAGGATTTTTGGTTTTGCCGTATTATTTAGGTTCCAGCAAAAACTAAGGCTAGTGCCGAGTTAGTACAAAATGCCGTTAATCTTATTGGTCAGGGTTCAAGCTAGGCAACATATGGTTCAGCCATCTTAAGAACTTTTTCTACTCAATTGAACCTTGGGGGACGGTTGTCCTGCCGGACGATAATAATACCGGAAGTGTAGTTGATCAATTACCAGGTATTCTGGCACTGTATTGTGGGCAAAGTATTCAAGAAGAATTTTTTCTTCTTCCAAGCAGCTTTCTCCTTCGTAATATTTTTCCAGGAGAGATTCGATTTTTGTTAGTTCCATAGCCGGGATTAA
>NZ_SMMB01000818.1 GCF_009711365.1 Xanthovirga aplysinae
TGTGGACAATTAAAAATTGATCTAGTGGAAGCGGATATCAATAAAGGCTTTAATCCAATATTAAATGCATATTTGGCTAAAAGAGCCAAAATGAATTAATTGAAGGTAGGATTTTTAATTTGTGTTCTTCCTTTAATTTTAAATTGCACCCTTTTCTATAGCAGCTTTTGACAATCAAAGGAACAAACTCTATCCACATGGCCAAACATTCATTATCTTTAATAATTTCCTATTTTCCTTATATTTAAGTATCTTTACCACAGTATGTGGACTTTATTTACCAACTTTAAGAGAGAAGAACTGTGGGCAGGAAAATTTGATTATTTTTAAATTTCTCTATCCATTTATTTAGAGATACTCCTTAATTAACTATTTGCCTTTTAAGTTCTCTAAACTTAAACTTCCTGTTTAGTATTAATTTTAGTATTTTTTGAGCGATGAAACACGGACAAATAACCATAAAAGATATAGCCAGAAAATTAAGTATTTCCCCTTCAACCGTATCCAGAGCCTTAAAAAATCATCCAGATATCAGCAAAAAAACCAAAAAGAAAGTACAGGAACTTGCTAAAGAGCTGGATTACAGACCAAACTCTGTTGCTTTAAGCCTAAGAAGTAGTAAAACCTATACAATAGGGGTAATTATTCCCGAAATTGCTCATCACTTTTTTTCGACCGTTATAAGTGGTATTGAACATATTGCCTACAAAAACGGATATAAAGTGGTAATATGTCAATCCAATGAATCATATAACCGGGAATTAATGAACACCCAAGCTATGCTTTCCAGTCGTGTAGATGGGCTTTTAGTTTCTTTATCAAAAGAGACAAATGATTATGAACACTTAAAAGACATTCAAAGGAGAAACATCCCATTGGTCTTTTTTGATAGAATTTGTAAAGAGCTTGAAACAAGTCGAATTGTCATCGATGACTTTGAAGGAGCCTTCCAAGCAGTTGAACACCTTATACAACAAGGATGCAAAAGAATAGCCCATTTAACAGGCCCTACAAACTTATCCATTAGCATGGATCGCCTTAGTGGTTATAAAGCTGCCCTACAAAAATATAACATCCCTATAGACGAGGACCTAGTCATTAAAACCGATTTAAACCCCCAAAGTGGAGAAGAAAACACCAAAAAGTTAATTAACCTACCTAAACCTCCGGATGGAGTTTTCGCAGTGACAGACCCAGTTGCCCTGGGAGTTTTAAAAGCTTGTAAAAAATTAAATGTGAAAGTTCCTGATGAAATATCCATAATTGGGTTTGCCGGAGAACCTCTTACTGAGCTCACAGAACCACAAATAAGTACTATCGGCCAACCAGGGTTTGAAATTGGACAATTGGCTGCACAAGAATTTTTGCGACAACTTGAGGAAGGGGAGAACTTCATTCCAGAAACTAAAACTTTGAACTCAAAGCTTATTGTGAGAGAATCAAGTAGAAGAGCCTAAAAATTCTTCTAAAGCAGTCGTGATTAAAGCTAAAAAAGGAATTCACCCTGCTTTGGTCTTGTAACCTATAACTCAAATTAGGTGAAATTTCTATAATCTAAGGATTCATTTTTGTATAATTTGGAAAGAAAGCTGCAAATATTCTTACCTAAATTTTTATTACCATTGTTCCTTTCATAATACAACTTAGCGTATTAATACAATTTTTTATTGATTTATGAATATAATTTCACTAGATTTAGTATAGAGTCAACCAATTAAGAGCGCCGGAAAATGCACTATTGCACCAAAATATTTACTTTACTTTCCGTCACCCTCTTTACTGCCCTTGCTATATTATCCATAGATGAAAAAGATGAGCAATTATGGGTTGTCATTTATGGGTCTACAGCAGCTATTTCCGGATTCTCTTATTTCAACCGACTTCACCAGTTAATCTTAATCACCTTAATAACGGGTAATTTGGCGGCCCTTTTATACCTAGGTCCACAACTTTACAAAGCTCTTACCTTTATTCCAGACCAGGGATATGTCATGAAATTACAAGAACTCAAAAACATTACCGGCTTGTTACTTTCCCTGATTTTACTTACACATTTCCTCCTTATACCACAAAAAAACCATTTAATAGGAAGGTCAAAAAAACTCAAATAAAAGTTCTACCAATACATTTCAAAGATATAAAATGATCTTCCCTCTCCCTTAGTAGCAACGATTCCTTCCATTGCTATTTTTCACCAAAATATCCTACCTCTGTCACCCCTAATTATCCTCTCAAATGTACCTTTACCATCAGCATCCCCAGCTGATGGTAAAGGCTCACCTGATTTTATCAGGATTAAGGAATAAAAAATCTTTATAAATTAAATTCACTAGTAGAAACGTGCTTCCCTAAAAATTGCCCTAAGTCTTCGATTCGCCCCTTTGCATCTTAGGTCTAACAAGTGAAGAGGTTCTACTTTTGAAGCCCTAACAAATACATTTATTGAGGACTATAAATCTAAATAGCATTCCAGTTGAAGTCAAAAATATCTTTAAATTTCTCTATGGGTTGCAAATTTTGCAATATATAGTACAAAATCCGACCTTAAAAAGTATCAAAGTTCTGGTAATTTAAAATTTTGCAAAGGACTTTCTGTTTTCATCAAGTTTTCTATCTCCTCAGGTGCTCTCGGGGCTAATTTAGATAGATTTTCAAATCCTTCTTTGGTAATCAAAATATCATCTTCTATTCTTACTGCAATCCCCCACCATTTCTTGTCACAAGGACTTCCCTCAGGAATATAAATTCCAGGTTCAACGGTAATTACAGTTCCTTCTTTTAAGTCCCCATAATTTCCCCTGTCATGCACATCAAGTCCAAGATAGTGGGAAGTTCCATGGGGGAAATAGTTATGCTCCACCTCCACATCCGAGATAATTCCCAATTCCTTTAATCCCTGATTAATTACAGCTCTAGCGGCCTCATGGGGTGCCCTAAAGGAAGCTCCAGGTTTACATGCTTCAAAACCTGCCTCTTGGGCTTTATAAACCAATTCGTAGATTGCCCTTTGCTCCTTATTAAATTTGCCATTAACGGGAATGGTACGAGTTACATCAGCCGAGTAACCATGATATTCCGCTCCTAAATCCATCAATACAAGTTCATCTTCCACCTTGGTCTTACTATTATCAATGTAATGTAAGACACATCCATTATTCCCAGCCCCGACTATTGAAGGATAACCTTCGTATTCAGCTCCATACTTTTTAAATACAAATTCGTGTATACCCTGAATTTCCAATTCGGACATTCCTTCTTGCATAGCCTTCATAACTTCTCTTTGACCTATAGCTGAAATATTAATAGCTTTTCTCAGCAAAACTAACTCTTCAGGGCTTTTGACCTCCCTCAAACTGTTCATCATATATGCTAAAGAATAACCATCCAATTTATTTTCCGGAATTTTTCGGGCCACTTTAATTTTATCTTTTATATTTCCCGCATTTACGAAAGCATTAAGAATATCATCATTTTTATACTCTGAAAGATAGTTTAAATCTCTACCGACCACCTGAGCTACATTTGCACCATTGGATTCATCAACAGTCCGAATCAAATCATAAAGGCGAAACTTTTCCGAATCAAAATCTACAGGAAAATCCACCGCTTTCTTAAATTCATAGATTAAACTAAACAAATCCGAATCATCCCTTGGATTATCCTTAACATCCTTTTTCAATTCAATAAACATAATTTTATCAAAACTGGAGTAGTCAATATTTACCGATGCAAATTGGCTATTTTCATACACCCTATCCAAACCTAATTTAGTCTTCACTCCCTCGACACCCAGCCTTCGTCCATTCCACATTTCACTTTGAGGATCACGAGGTTGAACAAATATCATTTCGTTAAATGGGTCTCCGTCATCATAATGTTGAATATCCGAGAAAAGCAACATTACAGCATTGGGTTCTCTATAACCTGTCAAATAATAAAAATCCGGATCCTGGTGATAAACATAATCGACATCATTCGAGCGATTACGTATTGGATTGGCAAAAAAGACCGCAATTGAATTTGGTGGCATCAATTTTCGTACAGCATCCCGTCTCCCTTTATGAAAATCCTTATCTAAAAAGTCAGTAGGCAAATGATCCTGCGAAATTGCAACAGAAAAAGGGAAAAGAAGACAAAAAACAGCACAAAAACTTATAATAATTTTCATAAAACAAACCTTTTAAACTAGAAAAAGTCAATAAAAGCGTCAATATAACCAATCTTAACCTCATTTTAATAGGTAAAAGATTAAAAACATAATTGTAAACGAATAAGGCTACAGCAAGAAGTGCACC
>NZ_SMMB01000398.1 GCF_009711365.1 Xanthovirga aplysinae
TTTCCAAAGATTTGTGTTACTTTTTGTGTTACTTTAGGTGTTGAGTAACAAAAAAACATTATGATATCCCTCCGATTCAAAAAGCTTAAAAGCGGTAAATACTCAGTGTATCTTGATATCTATCACAAGGATCAGTCTGGGACCAAATCCAGAACCTATGACTTCCTTTCTATTTATGTCTCCGATGATTATTCAAAATTTGTTACTGATTCCGATGGGAATGTTAAGAAAGATAGAAAGGGGTTGCCTGTTCGGAAGAAAATAAGAAAGGAAGATGTTAGGGCAATGGAGTTGGCCGACAAGATAAGAGTAGAAAGAGAGCTTCAGTTGGGTCAAATGATTAACGGAACCTATTTGAATAAAAGGAAAGGGGCCTTTTCTCTTATTGAAAAAATGAAGATAGATTTTCAGCAGATAAAGGAGAAGGATGGAGAAAAAAAGAACTGGGCTTTAGCGGGTTTAATAAGGAGTTTTTCTGATTTTACCGGAGGGCAAGATATCAGGATTGATAAAGTGGATGTTGATTTTTTAAACTCTTTTAAAAAGTTTCTCTTTCAGTTCAATAAATCTGGTACCGTTAACGCAAAACTAACAAGGCTTAAAAAGTACTTTACAATTGCCGAAAAACAAAAAATAATTTCCGAAAACCCTTTTGATGACTATGAATTTAAAATGCCTAAAAATCAAAATGGAGAAAAAGTGTATTTGACTTTGGAGGAAATTAAGGCAATGAAGGAATATGGCGACCATCCCGGAACTCAGATAAATAACCATCTTAAGTGCGCGTTTTTGTTTGCGTGTTTTACCGGTCTTAGGGTGGGGGATATTAGAAGACTTAAGTGGACTGATATATCAGATAATCAAATCTCTATAAAGATGCAGAAGACTTCGAGAACTACAGGAAGGATTGTGCGGATTCCTCTTTCAAATCAAGCCCTTAAAATCCTGGAAGGAGTAGAGAAAAGTAAATACCATGAAATTATTTTTTTCAACCTTCAAAAAACCGATGGCGGCACCAATAGAGCATTGAGATCCTGGGCCGAATTAGCGGGAATTAGTAAATATATTTCTTTTCATACTTCAAGACATACTTTTGCAACTCTTGGTTTAACATACGGAATGGATGTATATTCGATGCAAGAGTTATTAGGTCATTCCAAAATCTCCATGACTCAACATTATGCAAAAATTGTCAGCTCTAAGTTAAAAGAGGAAATGACAAAACTACCTGAATTAGATTAATCCTTAACCCTCAAATTTTTTACCAATGGACCGATTAGAATTTCAAGCCGAATTTTGCAAATGTCTATCTGACCAGACGCGTATCCGCATGTTCGAATTGCTCTTGAAAAATAAAAGAATGCAGGTTTCTGCTTTCCAAGAAGAATTGCAAATACCGCAAAGTAAAAC
>NZ_SMMB01000788.1 GCF_009711365.1 Xanthovirga aplysinae
TTTTTTTCTTATTATAATTTACCATTAATACTACTCCATAACTGCTTTTCCTATCGAAACAAAGTTGAGCTTTATATCCGGAAATCGAACCTCCATGGTTTATGATTTTCATGTCGTCCGTTTGAAATATTTTAAACCCTAATCCATAATTTTCCTCAGACCCTTCTGGAGTGTAGACGGTCTGCATTAATTCCAGGCTCTCTTTACTCAACAAATCAAAATAACCCATATTTCCCATTATAAATTTTGCCAAATCATTGGGAGTTGAATAAATGGCTCCATTAGGCACCTTGTATCCACGACCACTATGCTGTTTTGCTGGGCTTTCTTTATTAATATTCCCAGGTTTACCTGCCATCCCCTTCGCTACCTTTTCCATTCTTTCCTTAGGAACAATAAAATAAGCGTTATTTAATTTTAATGGTTTAAACAAATGTTCCTCTATTAATTCAGTGTAGGGCATTCCAGCTGCTCGAGAAAGTGCCAAACCCAAAAGACCATACCCAATATTAGAGTATTGATATTTTTCTCCTGGCTTCGACTGAAAACCAGTATTGTTAATAGCTTCTAACAATTTACTTTCCCACTGATTAAATGGCCCTGAAGCAACTCCTTTCATTTTTGGTTCTCGGACTAAGCCAGATGTATGACTGGCTAAATGTTGAAAGGTGATTTTTGTTTCTCCGGAATATCCTTCAAGATTTTGTATTTCAGGTAAATATAACTCCAAAGGATCACTCAATTTTATAATGTTTTGCTCGATCAACTGCATCATTAAAACTGCAGTGAAAGACTTGGTAATCGAACCTGCACGATAAATGGTAGTTGTATCCGCAAAGATATTATTATCATTATCGGCAAGCCCATAAGCGTTTGACCAAATAACTTTATTTCCTTTTACAATCGCAGCTGATATGCTTCCCCTAAAATTATCTTCTTTTAAAGCTTTATTCAATAGGTGTTCAAATTCAGTGAGAATAGCTTTCCCTTTGACATTAATATTTCCTTTATAAACTGAAGGAGAGCTACAGCCTAACACAACAAAAATCAAGATAATTAAAAGGGGGTTTTTCATGGACTTGTTTCAATTTTAATTTACAACAAAATGATTAATAAAGAGGAAGATAAAAGTTTTGGTAAGAAAGAATTCATTAATTATTTATCCAATATTTCAGCAATTAAACTAAAGTTTAAATACTCTACCTACTTCCAAACTGATTTTACAAGAAACTCAAAAATTAATCGGTAAGGAAATATGGGAAGTATTAATTTCTGGTCCTCTTTTAATAAAAAGCAATTCCCCTTACTTCTTTTTCTTCAATTTTTCCGTTGTAGAACTATTAATGGTTTTCCCAAAATAAATAGCATTCATAAACAAACGATTGGTGCCATACCAGAAAGCCCTGAAGTTAGGATTAAAGCCAAATGCTATAATTTTCCCTTTACCTAAACTATGAACGGTTACAGCAGCAGCCCCAGAAATAAGTTCAGCATTTTTCTGGGAAATATACCCACTCATCAAAGGTTGTTTAGTATAGGCTAAAGGTGTAGCATAAGCATTAGTTGTTGGTTCTGCAAACAAGACATCATTTTTAAAAATTGGAAGACTGGAGGAAGTGTAACCATAGCCTAGCGGATGATGGGGATCTAATATAGTTTCAAAAATGGCTCCACCAATTTTTTGGGCTCCCCTTTCAGGCACTACATCATAATAATCTTTCATATTAAAGACGACACCATTTTCCTTCTTTTTAGATCTCCATTTTAAATCAATAAATTTTTTATCGGTTAACCATTTAGCAGCTCCTTTCAAAGCAATAATAGTTCCTCCATTATTTACCCACAGCTTAAGTTTATTCTCCACCTTTGAATCTATTCCTCGATAAGAACCATTAACCATAACTATAGTGTTGTATCGTTCCAAATTGACCGAAGAAAGATATGACAAATCAATTTTGACTAAATCGGTATGATAGCGCTCTGCCAATAAATGCCAAACCTCCCCTGCTTCTCCCGTAGTTACTCCACGTCCTGCTAATAGGGCAATTTTTGGCCTTTCCACTGTTGAAAAGTTCCTGCTTCCCAAATCGATTCCTTTCGGAGTTAACCCTGTATTTACGGAAAATATATCAATGCCATTTTCCATCGCCAGTTTATTTAAAAGCTCAAAGATCTTCTGACCGTCCAACACTTGATTACTAACAGGTACCATGATGCTTCCATTTTCAAATGAAATCTTTTTATTATCCACTAGAATGGAAAAGGGTTTGGTCGCAACTTTGGTTCTTAGACCTGCATCCAGCAGGTGGTTAAGAAATTTTGGAGCATAATAATCTTCCCACTTAAACACATAAGCATAATCACTTTCACCTCCAAAAACACCTCCTTTATAGGCAGGTAGGGACTTTAATGGTTTGCCTAATTTCAAAGCATTAAAGTTCCTACTATCTAAGGTTGCATAATCAATATTAAAAGCCAATGGTAAAGTCCAGGCAGAAACATCGTAAAAAAGACTATCGGTAAACTCAGTAGTTTTATCAAAGAGACTATTAATCAAGCGGTATTGTGCCTGATTTAGGGATACAGCATAAGCATTGCCCGCTTCAAAAACTTTATTTTTAAATTTAAATGATTGTTGCAATTCTTGGACTTCCACCTGCAATTGCAAAAGAATAGCGTTGAAGGCCTTTAAACTTGTCTTATCATTGGTACCGAACACGTATCCTTTCCGATGGTCTTTTTTACCCAATTCCAAAGCTGAGGTGTAGAAATCTCTTTGATATTGTAAGAACTCCTCCCTTAAGGCCAAAGCAGACTCAAATGTGGTAAAGGCTGTGGTTAACTGATTTTTTATGGTGAAAGGAAAGTTGACAATTCCATTTGGACTTTTAATCTTTTGACCTCTTGAAGCTCCCTGCTCAAACAAAGAAGCCACAGCTCCATTCAGATCCCCAAAAGTAGGGCCTCTACCTGGATAGTAATCGTCAAAACCCTCTTCAGTAAAATAAAGGGTCCCAATTTCGTCCAATCCCTTAGAATGAAAACCCGCCATTTTATGAGTTAATTCAATATTCATTTTAGGAATAGAGGGGTAAATCCTTGAGGGAACACCTGGTTGCATAAAAAAAGTAGAACCTGGTCCCATCTGGTGATGATCTGTAACTATATTTGGTCGCCATTCATAAAATTTCTTTATCCTACCTTGACTTTCTGGTTGTTGCAACAATAAATAATCTCGGTTAAGGTCAAACCAATAATGGTTAGTTCGTCCCGATGGCCAATCCTCCCTATGCTCCATATCGTTTGGATCCGCTACAGTTTTTGGACTATTGAACCGGTTAACTCTTTGGGCATATCTATCTATCCCATCAGGATTTAACATAGGATCTAGTAAGACCACTACATTTTTTAATTTTTTCTCAATATCGTTTCCCTGGACTGCGGCCAAATAATATGCATAGAGCAAAGAAGCATTTGCACCACTTGGTTCATTTCCATGAACACTAAAACCTTGATATACCACAACTGGCATATTTGAAATATCCAAACTTCCTGACTGCGAAGGTTTTGTTAAACGCACATGTGCTTTCCTAATTTCCTCCAGTTTTCTGTGATTTTGAGAAGAAGTAATAACAGCTACGATTAAAGGTCTATCTTCATGAGTCTTACCATAATGTTCAAGGGTAACCCTATCAGAATTTTTAGCCAAAGCTTTAAAATAAGCATAAATTTGATCAGGTCGTACATGCCAATCTCCTACTTGATAACCCAACACTTCTTCAGGAGTAGGAACATTGGGGTCGTAGGAAATATCCATTGGAAGATAATAATCTTGTTCCCTAGATTGCTGGGCTTGCAAAATGGGACACGTTAGAAACATAATAAGAAAAAAAGGTAAAAAATATTTCATAAAATCAATGGGAAATAAGTTAAAGAAAGAATCCTTCCTTGGAACCTCAAGAACCAACAAAAGGGGTTTAAATAGCAAGTTTTACAATTAATAAAA
>NZ_SMMB01000695.1 GCF_009711365.1 Xanthovirga aplysinae
TCATCTTTATTACTCCCCTTTTTGGATTTATTTTTAGAAGGAAACTTCAGGTTTCCAATATTAAAGGAAAACCCTAAATAAACGATCTGAGATTCCCTGTCTCGGAGCAATTCTTGATAAAAGGTATTATCAGCGGTTTCAATTTGGAAGCGGAACAAATTGAAGGGATCATTAACACGAAGACTTATGGTGCCCTGATTGTTCAACACCTTTTGCTTGAAAGCCACATCTGAAAACAAAAAGCCTTGCATCTTTCCCCCAGCCACATTTCTGGCGGAGGTATACCTGGCTGAAATTTGCATACTTCCCCCCTTCCACAAATCAAGGGAAGACATTAATTTAGATGTCCAACCAAAACCGCTATTACTAAAATCTTCCCCTTCTATATTACTTCCATCCATATCAAAATAGAAATAATTAAAGTTTGCATTAATATTCCACCAATCGGTTAATTGAGAATTTAAATTCAGTTCACCTCCAATAGTATTACTGCTGGCTAGATTTTCCCAAGTGCTTTGAACAATATTTAGAGAAGGATCATTGTAAAACACTCGGGCAATTGGATCTTTTGAATGTTTGAGATACAATGAACCCAAAAACGTAGTGGAAGACCAGCTTCGCAGATAAGATAGTTCATAACTATCTATGTACTCAGGTGTCAAATAAGGGTTTCCGAATTTTATATTTTGAGGATTTGACAAATCTACAAAAGGATTTAACCAACGAGATTTGGGACGATTTAAACGCCGCGAATAACTTAATTGAAGCTCACTGCTGTAACCAAGTGACCCCTTTTCCCCAAACCCTTTACTTAAATGGAGGCTGGGATATAAACTGAAATAATTATTTTGAAAATCCTCCGGAAAATTACTCAAAGAGGAAGTGGTAAAGGTCTGTTCCGCTCTTACACCCACTTGATAATTTATTTCATTTTCCAATTGACCAGATAATAAACCATAAAGAGCGTGTACATCTTCTTGATAGTTAAAATTAAAAAAAGAACTTTGATCTGGCAAAAATTCGGATTGTTCATTCTCTCGAATAAAACTTTGAAAATCATCATTAGATTGAAACAAACGAGAACTCCAGCCTGTTTCAAGTTTCAATTGATTACTAAAGGTCTGTGTAAAATCTATTTGCCCCTGCCATAAATGAGAATTGGAGTTTAAAACACTATTATTCGTAGCCCCAAAAAAGGAATTGTTATCATTTTGAGCATTAGAATAACTGAATGAAGCGTCTAATTTCTTATTGGGATCCAAGAATTTACGCTGGTAATCCAAGGTTGTCTCCACATTTTGTCGGTTCACATCGCTAGTGGTAAACCTACTGTCTTCAATCGTTGGACTGTCATCTGAAAAGGTGGTGAGAGAATGAAAAGTTTCCTCCTTATACCTGGAATTACTATTAAATGAACCAGAAAGACCAATGGTATTAAAATCGTCCAAGTTAAAATCCATGCCCAGGTTTAGGTTATTTACCACTTTTTGGTTAAAACCTTCACTCGTTTGATTTAGAAAGGAAGTATAATCGGAATTATAGTTCTCCTTATAAAGCGTACTTGCATCCTGAAGTTTATCATTCCGGTAAGTATAATTACCAAAAAAATTAAACTTTCCAACAGAATGATTAAGACTTAAGGCTGTATTGTATTTATCACCAGTTCCTGCCGAAATGGATGCCGACCCGCTTGTTCCTTTCTTTTCCCCCTTCTTCAAAATGATGTTAATGATACCGGCTGTTCCTTCTGCAGAGTACTTAGCCGAAGGATTGGTAATTACTTCAACAGATTCAATGGAACTAGAAGGAATCTGGTCCAAAACGGAGCTGGCATCTTGTCCACTCATAGCCGACAGTTTGCCATCAATCAGGATAGTAACCCCTTCACTTCCCCTCAAACTAATATTACCGTCCACATCTACATCCACTGAAGGAAGCTTGGACAAAACATCAGAAGCATCGCCCCCCTGAGAGGTGGCATCCTGTTCCACATTAAAACTCTTTTTATCAATAGAATTCACCATCATTTCCTTATCAGCAACCACGGCCACCTCTTCCAATTCCTGGGTTTCCGACAAAAGGTGAATTGTGCCCAGATTAATTTCCGTATTGGAATTATTAAATTGGACTTCCTCAGGATAAACCAATTCCTTATAACCAATAAAAGAGGCTTTCACTATATAATTTCCAGCAGGGATATCCAGAATCTCGAAGTAGCCCCCTTCCCCGCTAATACCTCCTGTCACTAATCGATCGAGCTCCGCAGTGTTATATAAGGAAATGGTAGCAAACTCTACTTCTTCATTGGTTTGATCATCCAAAACCTTTCCACTAAGTACCCCTACCGCTTTATTACTTTTTCCGGATTCATTTCCAGCTCCATTATTTTTCTGTTGAGAAAATGCTTTACCGAATTGAAAAATGATAAGACTAAAAATAAGTGCAACATATACCCGTCCCATAAGACCCTCACATTAGAAGTAAAAAAAGTAGATAAATGGTTTAAATGAAGTTACGTTTATAAAACACCCATTTACCTTTTGTACACTGCAAATGTATTTTACTAAGGATTTCTACGCTAATATATTCAACCAATGAAGGGAGATTCTCAATAAATAGAGAGTTTGGGACAAAAAGAAGAGGTTTTGGGTAATGGCAAAACTCCAATGGTAGGCGCCATTAAAAGGGAAAAACTGGGTAAAACAACAAAGTCAATCAGTTAATTAAAATGGATTAAATTAACCTGGCTTTCAAAGTATGGGCTGTATTGAGAAGTGATACAATTTTTTTGGAGACAACTGCTCAATATTAATATTTCTTACCTGCATTTAATTTTGGGGGTATCAAGGTAATCTTAAAGAAAAATAATTACCCCACCCACCAGCAAATTCCATTGCATAAATAAGAAAAACGAAAATGAAAAACCTGCCCAAATTAGGCAGGTTTTTCAAAATCTTAACCTACATTCGGTTTATCATTTAAGCAGCCATACTAAGGGTTACTCCTTCAGTGGCTTTACCTTTCATCATGGCCGTTTTTGGGTAAAATAGTCCCATAATTCGGATAATCCGATTATGGTAATCCTGAATAGTATTTTCGCTTCGTTTTTTTCTTTTTAAATACTGTTTAAAAGTTTTCAAACCATTTTCCCAATTCTCTGGAGGTGTTTTACCGAGTGACTCAAAAAATTGCTGTAAAACTCTAAAATCCAATTGAAGATTTCTAGCCGTACGCTTCATTGCTTTTTGATTTTGCTTACAATAGTAAACATACTGCTTTGCTATTTTTCTAGAAGCAGCATTCTTAATTTCCTCAAAACGCAATTGATAGCTG
>NZ_SMMB01001180.1 GCF_009711365.1 Xanthovirga aplysinae
GACGGCATAATTTTTCATTGGAGGCAAAAATCAAAACTGCTTTCTTTCTAAAAGCTTTTTTGCTAATGAGGGAGGAGCTTAAAAGGGTTAATTTTTTGTCTCCTTTCTTTTGAATATAATAGAAGTCATGTTCGGGTTTAACGTAGGGGTTATAGTTGTAATCTTTTCTGAGATAAAGAGTTATAAAGCCTTTATTTAGGATCTTGTAAGTTAACTTGTTAATGACTATATATTCACTGTTTTTAGTGTGGTACGCCTTAATTTTTTTATAGGAAATTTTTTTAATCTTTTGAGAGCTAAGGTAAGGCTTAATCCTGATTTTGCCCTTTGCTTGAATATACCCATGTAGGGTATCCCCTTCTGTCGTGACCAAATAACCTTTTTCGAAGATTTTACTATTCCCCTGGGAATAAGCAGTCAGAATACCAAATAAATAAAAAATAGTTAGTAGAAGTTTTCTTTCCATATTTGCCTCATTCTAGATAGAAAAAAATACAATAACCTGGACTGGATTATAGGGTATAAATATTTAATCACCCTACATTTAAAAATACTATAAAAATACACTGTTAATATAGTTTTTTATTTGAACAAAGATATGGAATAATTTGGATTAATCTTAGATTTTTTATTATTCCGAAAATAGAAAAGGTGGCCTGGTATCAAATCAAAAAGAAGGTTAGGAGTAGGGATTTTAATTTTTTTGGTGTTATCTTTTTAAAAGATGAAAGGGTGGTGGTTGAAAGGATTTTTGGAAAATACTTTGGGGAACCTCCAATGTTGAAAGTCCATAGGATTATTTTAGATAAAACTGTTTCTCCTAGAAAATTGATATGTAACCAGGACAGGGACTCCTGTGAGCCTTTTTCAGTCTTAATTGGTGAAGTTGAAACAAAGTGGTGTCTTTATGATAAAAATAAATCCGTACGAATCAGGATTTCGCACGGATTTTAAGTTTTCTTTTTAATAATAGATGAACTGATGTTTCTTACCCTCCAAAAGTAGCCCTTAAGTTGATTTGATAATTTCTTCCGGGCATGGCGTAAGTTTCTATATTTTGGTAGTTGATATCAAATAAATTACGGCAACTGAATGAAAAATCGAGTAAAAGTTTATTAACATTAATTTGTTTTCCTAATGAAAGGTTGGTTAGTGTATAGGCTTTAAGGGAAGATGCTTCATTGGCCAAAGAAAATCGCTTTCCTGTATAGTTTAAGGTACCCAAGGTATACCAATTATTGTAGCCAAGTGAAGTACTAAATGCTCCAGTATTTTTTGGGGTATAGGCCAATTGGAATGAACCTTTATTTTCATTAGGGTTTGTTCGGTCAATTGTTTTACTATGTGAATAATTGAGGTGGCTGGACCATTTCCAGACATTCCACTGTGTGCTGACATTTACGTTTAATTCAATTCCCTCACTTTTTACATTACCTAAATTTACCGGTGAATAGATTTCATAACCAAATTCATCGATGTTTCCGTTGGGTTTCCATTGTATCCAATTAGTTACTTTCATGAGATAGTAGGTGGTTTCTGCCTCCAATTTCCAATTGTTCTGTTGAAAATTATAAACTAAACCAGCTTCCCCGCTATAAGAATCTTCGGGTTTTAAATCTGGATTTCCTGTAGGAACCCAAAATCTATCATTGATGGTAGGTATACGGTAACTTCTGGCTAACAAGAGCTTGGCCTTTAGTTGCCTGTTTGATCTTTTTAAAAGAGCCCATTCATTTCCTAGCGATGGTGTGAAAGGAACAAATTTGCCTTTAAACATGACTTGTCTTGCATTTGCCGTGATGCTCCAGAAGTCTAGGGGCTGAAAGCGGAAAGAGGCATAGAGGTTTCCTCTTTCTTCAGAAATATTGCCAATAATATCATTTTTCGCTTTAATGAAATTCCATTGGGTACCGACTTTTAAACTAGATTTCGGTGAAAAGTCTTTTTCGTAGTTTATAGAAGGTATAATTTGACTGAATATTGTTTGACTGGGTGTATTGGAATAAATATAAACATAGTCGTCATATAAAAAACCTAGTCCTGTTGTGAAGTAACCCATATTGGAGTTTTGGTGATAGGAGGCTTTCAAACGAAGGGATTGATCTTCTTCCTGACTATGGTAATTGGTTACGTTATTGATGCTCATTGGAGGCTGAATATCTTTTTGAGAATTTTGGTACCAACCTTGGAATGTCAGGTAAGATGCTGAGGAAAATCGATAATTAAAATCCTGAAGGAACCCATAAAGTTTTGAGTTGGCATTTTGTTGTCTTTCAATTGGGCTTCCTTCCAGACTTTCATTTTTGAATTCAAAGTCATTCTTGGCTGTTTGGTAATAGATTTTGCTACGGCTTTCCCAGCTACCATTACCCCAATTGAGTGATAGTCCGGAAAAATAATTATCAAAACTGGCAGCACTTTGAAATAAGGAAGCTTGTATACCCTCCTGCCATTGAGGGGAGGAGTTTAGTAAAATACTTCCTCCTATGGCATCACTTCCATTAAGGGCCCCTGCTGATCCATATTGCAAATGAATACGGTCCATGGCAAAAACAGGTAATAGAGAAAAGTCAGATTGTCCTAATGTGGGGGAGTTGATATTTAATCCATTCCATAGGACGGCAGTATGGCTGGGGCCTGTCCCCCGAAAAGACACTGAGGAAAGTCCAGTCCCATTTGATTTGAAATATATTGGGCTTTGTTGGTTTAATAGGTCAACAATGTTGTGTGTGGAAGCCATAGTTTGTACCAGAGAGTCAGGAGCTACTATTTTGCTTCCTGTAATGTATTTTTCTTGGGGGATACCATAAATTGTTACTTCCTGTAATTTTAGTGTATCCAAGGAATTGGCCTGTAAACTTCCAGTAAGTATAGTTAGAAAGGAAATCAGTGTGTAAATTTTTTTCATAATGGCTTTTGAATTAAAGATTTAAATCAAAGCCAGGTGAAAATTTGCGAGATTAGTTAAAAGGAGGGGTAGTTTCCTAAAAAACTGTTCTCTGCTTTTCACCCGAAAGCTTCGACGATGATTGAAATCTGGCAGGTCTCCTGGCTTACTTAATCTTGTCACAGCCTTCCCATTCTACAAGAACAGTGGCAAAAGTGGCAACAAGCTTTAAAGTTTACAGTTGCGGGGACAGCTTTCGAATTACACGAAATTCCCTTTTCAGCCCAGACCCAAGGATGGGACTGAAGCACCAAATTTTCGGCAAAAGTAGAAAAGATTTTTGAATTGATAAAGTTTAAATGGGGAAGAGGGGCTAGTTAAGAGTTAGGTGAAAGGTATTTAAATTCCTAGTCTGACTGGATAACACAAGGCAATACGTGGAAAACCCCGTGTCTATTTGGCATTTAAATGAATCTCGAGATAATTCCGTATAATTGCCTCATTATTTCCGATTAAAAGGTTTGAGGTAACCACTTGTCATGAATAAAAAGAAGCTCAAAATACACTTTATTTTATTTTTCATTCCAATTATTTTTTGTGGCTGTTCTAAATCCTCACAGGAACAATCAGAGAAGGGTATAAAAGATGTGGAATTCGAAAAAGATCTTTTTCCAAATAAAGTAGATATAACCTATGCGGAAACTTTTAAAGTTACCTACCACAAGACTTATAAAGAAGTAGAGGTGACCAGGCCATGGAAAAATGCTGAATCAGGTTTTAAATATTGGTTAGTGCCAAAAGGAATGTCAGTTCCAAGGCACGACTCTAAGATTACAGTTATTGAGATCCCGGTAGAGAGAGTAGTGGCTTTATCTACTACACATTTGCCAATGTTTGATCAGCTCCAGCAATCCGCGTCAATTGTAGGGTTTCCACATACGGATTACATATCCTCTCCTGCTATTCGGAAATTGGTTGATGAAGGGAAAGTGACAGACTTGGGACCAGATGGTGCATTGAATACAGAATTGCTTCTTTCTGTTCAGCCTGATATGGTCATGGCTTATGGAATGGGAAATCAAACTGATCAATTGGATGTCATTAAAAAGACAGGGATTCCTGTAGTGGTGAATGCAGATTATATGGAAGATAATCCTTTGGGAAGAGCTGAATGGATTAAGTTTACGGCTTTGTTTTTCAATAAGGAGAAACAGGCTCAGAAGGTTTTTGAAAGAATTCGAAGTAGTTATGATTCCTTACGAGTATTAAGTCAGACGGCAAAAAATAAACCCAAGGTGTTCAGTGGGACAGTCTATGGTGATATTTGGTATACACCAGGTGGAAAAAGTTGGGGAGCTCAATTTCTTCAAGATGCAGGTGCTGATTACTTGTGGAAAGAAACGGAAGGAAAAGGCAGTTTGGAATTGTCTTTTGAAGCTGTGTATGACTTGGCCCATAAGGCCGATTATTGGGTGGGGGTAGGTGCTTTTAAAAGTTTAAAAGAAATGGAGGCACAAGAGAGTCGCTACCAAATGTTTAAGGCTTTTGAAAATCAACAGGTGTATAATTACAATGCCAAGGAAGGGGAAAAAGGAGGAAATACTTATTTGGAGCTGGGGTATGCCCGGCCCGATATTGTATTGGCAGATTTGATTAAGGTCTTTCATCCGGAATTGCTGCCCGATTATCAGCCTTATTTTTATCAAAGACTTAAATAATAGATTTATTAGGAATTTAGCTTTGAGGTTTAGTTTAGGGGCTTGAATCCAGGTTCATGATTCCTGATTACCTTTAATGTTTAAATTGATCATAGCATTAATTTCATTCTTCATGAATACTGCCCTAATCCAAAAAAGAAGCACAAAGGCATTTGTTCTCCTTATTTTTTTAGCATTTCTATTTCTCATACTTGATGTTTCTTTTGGTTCGGTGTCTATTCCTTTTGGGGACCTGTTAAGTGTATTGGCAGGAAAAGAAGCTGCTAAGGAGAGTTGGCAACATATTATCTGGGATTTTCGTCTTCCAAAAACCATAACGGCGCTGCTGGTAGGTGCAGGTCTTTCATTAAGTGGCTTGCTTATGCAAACCTTATTTCGAAACCCTTTGGCGGGTCCTTTTGTACTAGGAATTAGTTCCGGAGCAAGTCTGGGGGTAGCACTCTGGATAATGTCAGGGGTATTGTTAGGAGGTTTTTTGGCTTTTCCATTTGAGTTTGTGGGAGGGAAATGGTTCACTGTGTTAGCTTCTAGCTCCGGGGCAATGTTGGTGCTTCTTTTGGTGCTATTTATTTCCTTTCGCCTACAAGACAGTATGAGTTTATTGATTATTGGATTGATGTTTGGAAGTGCCACAGGGGCAATAGTTTCCGTGATACAATATTTTAGTAAGGCAGAGGAGGTACAGGCTTATCTGTTTTGGACCTTTGGTAGTTTGGGTGGGTTAAGTTGGATAGAACTTCAGGTTTTCTTCCCTGTAGTTCTATTGGGTTTAATTTTGGCCATTAGTCAGGTGAAGAATTTAAATGTACTATTGTTAGGGGAGGAATATGCTAGAAGTATGGGTATGCGGATAATGCGTACCCGTTTATGGTTGATTTTAAGTACAAGCTTGTTGGCAGGAAGTATTACGGCTTTTTGTGGTCCTATTGCCTTTGTGGGAATTGCTGTTCCTCATTTGGCTCGCTTACTTTTTCAGTCGGCAGATCATAAGCTGTTAATTCCTGCTACCATCCTCTGTGGAATTATTTTAATGCTTTTTTGTGATATCCTTGCTCAACTTCCTGGCCAACAAGAGACATTGCCCATTAATGCAGTGACGTCCCTCTTTGGAGCACCTATTGTTATTGGGTTGATAGTGAAGGGGAGAAGAATTAGGGGAACATTTGCCAGATAGGTCATGAGTTTTAATTATCCGATATTGCAGACCAAAAAGCTCACAGTGGGCTATAAAAAAGGAAAAAATCAGCTGATACCGGTATTGAAAGATGTAGACCTGGAGCTTTTTAGGGGAGAATTGGTGTGTTTTTTGGGGCCTAATGGAGTGGGGAAATCGACTTTGCTTAGAACGATTTCCTCTGTACAACCAACATTAAGAGGGGAGGTTCAATTGGATGGGAAACCATTAAAGAAGTACAGGGTACAGGAAATAGCAAAAAAGATCAGTTTAGTTTTAACAGAGAAAGTAAGTGTAAATCACCTGAATGTTTTTGAATTGGTATCTTTGGGAAGATATGCTCATACTTCATGGAGTGGAAAGCTAGTTTCGAAGGATAGGGAGATCGTACAACATGCGCTAGAGGTTACCCACACAAATGGTTTAGTAGAAAAGCAGGTGCAAGAACTTAGCGATGGTCAATTACAAAAGGTCATGATTGCCCGAGCCTTGGCTCAGGATGGAGAGTTAATTATTTTGGATGAGCCCACAGCACATTTGGATTTGACTAATCGAATGGAAATAATGCTTCTATTGAAGAAATTGGCACATGAACAGCAAAAAGCCATTCTTGTATCTACCCATGAGTTAGAATTAGCAATACATACTGCTGACCGCCTTTGGTTGGCTTCTCCTGGTCAACCCATTTATTGTGGTTTGCCGGAAGACTTAATCTTGGAAGGAAAAGTAGCCCAAACCTTTTTGAAGGAGGGAATAAGTTTTGATCAAAGTAGTGGGAAATTTAAGGTGCTGCCTGTCAAAGGGCTTCCGATAAAAGTAGAAGGAAGTGGCTTGAATTATCTTTGGACCCGTCATGCTCTTGAGCGAAAAGGATATTTGCCAGTAACTACAAATTCAAATTATAAACTTCAGGTTTTTGAGAATCCTAGAAGATGGTTATTGAAAACTGAAGAACAGGAAAATATTTACTCTTCTCTTCGTAAGTTGTTATTCGATCTCGAAAGGGTTAGCCAACAAAATTAAGAGTAATCCATTTTTTTATAGTTATATTGTCTATTTGATTATTTGGGCTCTGTTTTAAAATGTGCTTTATATTCAACGTTAGCACATATTGCAAAATAATATACCAATGGAGGAATTTATTGTTCTTAAGGGTTATCAGACCAAGTATCCTGATCCAATTATTTTAAAGGCTGGAGATATCGTAGAGTTAGGAAGAGAGGAAGAAAAGGAAGATTGGAAAGGTTGGATTTGGGCAATTAAAAAGGATAAAGAAGGTTGGATACCTATGCAAATTGTTAAAATTTGTGGGGATGGACTAGAAGGGGAAATATTAGAATCCTATTCTGCAAATGAATTAAATGTTCGTAAAGACGATAGAATTCAAAAAATTAGGTCATTAAATGGGTGGAGTTGGTGTTTAAATATAGCAACTAAATCAGAGGGCTGGATACCCAATGAAATCATTGGGCAAAAACTTTTAATAAATCCAATAAATTAAAATATTATGACCCATATAGTACGTTGGGGAATTTTAAGTACAGCCAGAATAGGTACACAAAAGGTGGTTCCTGCCATGCAAGGTGGGGAGTATTGCCAAATTGAAGGCATAGCTTCTCGTTCTCTTCAAAAGGCAGAAGAAGAGGCTAAAGAATTAGGTTTACCAAGGGCATTCGGGAGTTACGAGGAATTATTAAATGATCCAAAAATAGATGCCATTTACAATCCGTTGCCAAACCATTTACATCTGCCTTGGACAATTAAAGCATTGGAAGCCGGAAAACATGTATTGTGTGAAAAGCCTATTGGTTTAAATGCAGAGGAAGCAAAGGAACTAAAAGAAGCGGCAAGTAAATTTCCAGGCCTTAAAGTAATGGAGGCTTTTATGTATCGCTTTCATCCAACCTGGAAAAAGGTTCAAGCACTGGTAAGGGAAAATGAAATAGGGGAGGTGAAAACTATTCAGTCTTTTTTTTCTTATTATAATATTGACCCTGAAAATATTCGGAATAAACCCGAAATGGGTGGAGGAGGATTGATGGATATTGGGTGTTATTGTATATCGGTTCCAAGATTCCTTTTTGAAGCAGAGCCTAAGCGTGTGATGGGGCTAATGGACCTGGATCCGGAAATGAAAGTTGACCGCCTTGCTTCAGGAATTTTAGATTTTTCTAATGGAAGGAGTGCTACTTTTACTTGCTCTACTCAAGTAATGCCTTATCAAAAGGTAAATGTTTTGGGAACAGATGGGCGAATTGAAGTAGAAATCCCTTTTAATATTCCTCATGATGTACCAACCAAAATTTGGTTACATTCCAAAGAGCAAACAGAGGAATTGCGTTTTGACCCAGCTAATCAATACACCTTACAGGGGGATATATTCTCTAGGACAATTCTACAAGACTCAAAGGTCCCAACCCCATTAGATGATGCAATTGGGAATATGAAGGTGATTGATGGTATAAAGGAAAGTTCGGAAAGAAGTGAATGGGTAAATATTGGTTAAAAGCAAAAAGCTCAAAATGAACTGTGAGGAGAAAAGAAATGGGTGGTTTTTACTTTTGAAAAAATCTTAGAATTGCAGTTTTTTTCAGATTTCAGTTTTATGTGTAATGCCTGAAGAAAATTCTCCAGGCATTAGAAAAAGGTAACACTAAAGAGTTGCCAATTGATCGTGAGCTGCTTTGATGTCTGGATAAGCATGCATCCCATGTTCTGCCATGTCCAGCCCTTCAGTTTCTTCCTTGGTGTCTACTCGTAGCCCAATTGTTTTTTTGATGATGAAAAATATGCTGAATGAACTGATAAAACTAAAGGCTCCTATAACTCCTATGCCAATCAACTGACTGCTAAGTTGTGTCCAAGAAGCAAGGTTGCCGAATATTCCGACAGCTAACGTTCCCCATATACCACAGATTAAATGTACTGATATGGCTCCCACTGGATCGTCAAGTTTAAGTCGATCAAGTAGAACAACGGAAAGTACTACTAATATGCCTGCAATTAATCCAATTAATAAAGCGTCTACGGTACCCATTTGGTCAGCGCCGGCTGTAATGCCTACCAATCCTGCTAATATTCCATTTAAAACCATTGTTAGGTCGTTTGTTTTAAATAAAGCATAGGAACAGGCAAAGGCCCCAATTGCTCCTGCAGCTCCTGCAATAGAGGTGGTCACAAATACCAGTGAGACGGTTCCAGGATCGGCAGAAAGGACAGATCCTCCATTAAATCCAAACCAACCGAACCATAAAAGGAAAACTCCTAGAGTTGCTAAAGGCATGCTGTGACCTGGGATAGGCTTCACTTTACCTTTTACATATTTACCAATTCTTGGTCCAAGCAGGATTACCCCGGCCAAAGCTGCCCATCCTCCTACTGAATGGACTATGGATGAGCCGGCAAAGTCGTAAAAGGAGGTGGAAAGTGTATCTAAAAATCCTCCACCCCATTTCCACATACCGACGATAGGGTAGCAAAATCCTACATAAATCATGGAGAAAATTAAAAAACTAGAAAGTTTAATACGTTCGGCAACAGCTCCTGATACAATAGTGGCTGCGGTAGCCGCAAACATAGCCTGGAAAATAAAATCAGTCCAATAAGTGTAGCCACCGCTGTATTCAGCTGTATTACCTGCCTTTGGTAGATCTAATCCTAATCCGCCAATTCCAAAAAAATGACCTGTAAAGCTTTCTCCTGGATACATTATATTAAATCCAATGAATGCATAGGATAGGATTCCCATGGCGGGAATTATTGAATTCTTAAACAAAATATTGACAGTGTTTTTAGAGCGGGTAAGCCCTGCTTCCAGAGAAGCAAAACCTAAATGCATGACGAATACCAGAATAGTGGCTATCATCATCCAAAGGTTGTTAATGGTAAAAAGTTCTTGTGACATGGTGTTATACTTTATAATTGATAGGGTTAGTAGATTAATGGGGGTAAGTGAAAAATCTTTCAAATATTACAAAGCGGCTGCCCCTTCTGCTTTGTTCCTGATGCGGTGTAAATTTTCAATAGGAATAACAAAGACTTTTCCGTCTCCTATTTCCCCAGTGTATGCGGCTTTCATGATGCAATCCATAGTGCTTTCTACCTGCTCCTCGGCGACTATGATTTCAATTTTAGTACGCTGGATGTAATCTGCGTCATAGGCTGTTCCTCTGTATACCTGCCCCTGGGCTTTTTCTAAACCTATTCCTTTGACTTCACTATAGGATAAAAAGCGGATTCGCATTTGTGAGAGCGCTTCTTTTACCTCTTCAAACTTTGACGTTCTAATGATGGCCTCAATCTTTTTCATTTTTGATAATTTTAAGAATTAAGGTTAAAATTTTACCCTAATATTGATAAAAAATATGTGAAATAAAATTTTTAGATTAATAATTTAACCTATTTTACTTTTTTTATTATAAAGATGGAGTATCAATCCTTTTCGGAAAAGATAATTGTGAAATTGATCAATTTTATATTTAAGTTTGATGGGAGACAAATTGCAGGTGATATTAATTTCAAAGAGGGTGAGACCTAGCTAGATTTTAATCTATTGAAAGGAATATAATAGGGAAATTTATAGGACTAATGGTTATTCCTCATGTTGTAAAAAAAATTGGTCTCATTTTAAAATGAGACCAAATGAAAAAGTAGATCTTTTGAGGGATATTTTCTTATTTTGTTGAAACATTTATAGGTTGGGG
>NZ_SMMB01001055.1 GCF_009711365.1 Xanthovirga aplysinae
CTCTGGACAATGAAATAGCAAAGGATATTGCCCAAGATAGTTTCATTAAGTTTTGGGAAGCCCGGAGTAAAGTTAAGAATGGGGCTGAAATTAGCTATTTATATAGTATTGCTACTAATTTGGTAATGAATTACCATAAGCATAAAAAGGTTGTGGATAATTATGCCTCTAGAAAGCATTTCTCCTCAAAGCCAGAAAATCCACAATTTATCATGGAGCAAAATGAATTCAATCTTCATTTGGAAGAAGCCATCAATTCTTTAACGGAAAATCAACGGGTTGTATTTTTGATGAACCGAATTGATAAATTAACTTACGAAAAGATTGCCAATCGTCTCCAAATTTCAGTAAAAGCTGTAGAGAAAAGAATGCATGGAGCTTTATATAAGTTGAATCAAAAGTTGAAAAGAAAACTGTGAGCTCATGAAGGGGTCAGTTTTATGTATGTTATTAATTTCTTTTTTAGGCTGCATTTCGGTGAGCGGTCAAAGCAAGAAAAAGTTTAAAAGCATTCTGACCGAAATTGAAAAGAAATATAAAGTTCAATTCAATTTTGATAACGCTGTAATTAAAAATTTGGAAGTACGGACATTTTCTGATGACCCTAAGAATTTAGATAATTTATTGAATCGTCTACTGGCTGGTTCAGGAGTTAGTTTTAAGCGCGATGGAAATGATGTAATATTATTTAAAAAGCATTCGGAGGATATTTTAAAGAGCATTCAGGCCATTGTAGTAAATGGCCAATCGGGAGAGAGGCTTCCTAATGCTCTGATTTACTTGCCTGAACGGGATCAATATGCAACTACTAATCAGGAGGGTTATTTTATAATCCATAACATCACTACTAAGGAAGAAACGATGGTAATCTCACATATTGGCTTCCAACCTTTGTCCATAAAAATAAAAGATATTTCTAGTCAGGAGATTGCTCTTATTCCTTCCCCGGACTTTTTGAATGAAGTGGTAATCTTTGATCAAAAGAGACAAATCTTTGAATTAGCTGACAATGGAAGAGGTATTGGTATTAATCCGGAATACCTAAAGAGGTTAGGCAATTTTGGGGAGTCCGATGTCTTTCGATCCTTGCAATTTTTGGCTGGAGTTGATGGTACTGATGAAGCCTCAGCAGGTTTGAATGTAAGGGGAGGGACCGAAGATCAAAACCTGGTCTTGTTTGATGATTTTACAGTTTACCATTTGGACCACTTTTTTGGTGTTTTAAGTGCTTTTAATTCAGATATAATTAAAGATGTAAGGCTATATAAAAGTGGATTTTCACCAAAATACGGTGGGAAAATTGCCAGTGTAGTGGAAATGATCTCCAAATCTGGGAATAATGAGCGGGTTTCCGGACAGGTAGGGCTGAATATGTTAAGTGCAGATGCGGTATTGGAGTTACCTTTAAGTTCGAAATTATCTTTATTGTTAGCTGGGAGAAGATCCTACACTGATGTTTTACAAACTTCCCTTTATAAAAATTTGTTGACGGTTGTTGATCAAAATAAAGGGAAACCCGAGAATCTTTCTTTATTCCCAGAATCCAAATTTTATTTTTATGATACCAATGCAAAATTGACCTGGCGTCCTTCACCTAATGATGTCATTTACCTTAGTTTTTTTAAAGGGAATGATCATTTATATCTAGAAGATGAATTTAATGAACCAAATTTGATTGAGGCGCTTTCTGCTGACGAACTAGATGTCAACAGGAATTTTTTTACCGAAAAAGAGAATTGGGGAAATCAGGGAGAGAGTATAAGATATAATCGGTTTTGGAACAAGAAGCATTTTTCGGAATTCACTCTGGGGCTCTCTCAGTATTTCCGGTCATTTGATCGACAGGAAGTATTTTGGGAAGGTGATGAAAGGAATATTGTGGTTTTTGAAGATCAAAATAATATTGACGAGTATTCCTTAAAGTTAAACCATGAATTTTCTTATACAGATAATAAAGTGTTTGATTTTGGTTTGTTTGCCACTTCCACTTCCATAACATATGAGAATTTTAATTTTGGGAAATTGAATAATATTAATTTGGACCTTAAGGGGATGCAATTGGGAGGGTATGTGGCTTCTATCTATAAACCTTCTGAGAAATTATTTTTTTCCCCAGGAATAAGAGTTACTTATTTTGATGTAGGAAGTAGGACTTATTGGGAACCCAGAATGTCTGCCGCTTATCAGCCTGCCAATAATATTAAGTTCAATGCCTCCTTCGGAAAGTATTATCAATTTGTTGGTCAAGTGGTAGCAGATGATGCCTTTAGTGGACAAGATAATTTTTGGGTATTGAGAGGAGATGGGAACACATCTGTGCTAAGTTCCACCCAGGCCACAATGGGGTTTCAGATGGATTTGGGGTTATTTAGGCTACAAGTGGAAGGGTTTAGTAAAAAGGTTAACGGTTTGGCAAGGTATGTTGACCTCCCATTATTTAACTATTTAAAGGAGGACTATGGTTATGAATCTAATAGTAGCCTTCATAATGAGGAAATTGTTGAAGGAGTAGGAAGAACAAATGGGGTGGACCTAACTTTGATTAGAGATTTTCCCAATTTTAATTTTTTAGGCAGCTATACCCTCAGTAAATCTACCAATAGTTTTAATCAAATAAATGAAGGTGCGGAATTTTTGGCTAACGATGATCAGCGCCATCAATTAAAATTGTTAGGGACTTACCGGTGGAAGCGTTTGGATCTTGGATTGAATTGGGTATTTGGTAGTGGAAAGCCACATGATGAAGAATATGGGGAAGCTTTTGATCCCAATAATATGAATCGTTTACCCACCTATCATAGGTTGGATCTCAATATTTCTTACGGTATTAATTGGGGCAAAAACAATCAATTAGAGATTAATGCCAATTTTCTTAATCTGTATAACCGGAAAAATGTTCAAGTAACTTATGGTTTAGATGAGTTCGATGAGCCAAGTACAGATGAGGTTTATTTATTAGGATTTACCCCAAGTTTAGGAATTCAATATAAATTTTGATTTCCTTAGGTAGGTAAAATCTGATTAGAGTAAATATATGATTAAATGATGGTTAGGATGCGAAAAGATATGAACGATAAAGAACTTTTTGAGAGGTATAAAAATTCTCGGGCTTCCGATAATTCTCCCTTAGGTTCGGAAGAAGAAACGAATACAAAGAAAATTTTGAAGGAAACCTCTCAATGGAAATTAAGAGAGGATGAAAATCAGGAGGCAGTTTGGAACATTGTGGAATCCAAAATGAAAACTCCAACTGCAAAATCCTTTAAAATTTGGCATATACTTCGAGTTGCTGCGTCAATAGTAGCAGTGTTGGGGGTTGTTTTTTACCTTTATAATCTACAAAGTAGCAGAGGATTGGTGAAATTTGAAACGGCAATTGGTGAGAATAGAAAAATTGAACTCCCCGATGGATCACGGGTACAATTAGATGTTATGAGTTCTTTATCTTATAATGAATCTGATTGGGGTAAGCAAAGGATGGTTCATTTGGATGGGAAGGCATATTTTGAAGTAAAGGCGGGGAATAGTTTTGTTGTTAAAAGTACTCATGGTCAAACTCAGGTTTTAGGAACAAGCTTTTCTGTGGAAGATAGAAGAAAAAGTTTCCATGTGGAATGTTATACAGGGAAAGTAGGAGTAAAAAGAAAAGGGGCCGAAGAAATTTTGATGCCGGGGAAATCCATTCAATTGATAAATAATAAACTTGTGGTCAACTCTATTGATATTGAAAAAAATAGAGGTTGGATTAAGGGGAAAATCCACTTTGATAATGCTGATCTAAAGGATGTATATAAAGCATTAGAAATGAATTATCCGGTCAAAATAAAATCTCAATTGTCATCCACAAAATATTTCACTGGCTATATCAATACAAAACAGGATCTTGGACGAAATTTGGATCGACTCTCCTTAGCCATGGGGTTGGAAGTAAAACAAACCAAAGAAAACTTATTTGTTATTAATGAAGCCAGGTGAGAATGTCCTACTCATATAAGCAATAATCTGCAATTTTGTCTATAATATCTAACACCACTTATGCGGAAAATAAATTGAAAATAGACCTGTTTTCAAAACTTCTAATTCTTTATTAAGTATTTATTCTATTCCTATTGTTGTTAGGAAGGCAAATTTTTGACTCAACATTTTTATTATTTGGTTCAAAATTATGACCATTTTTTATTTTTATTTATTTTTTCTCAATTAACTCTAATTGTTATTGAAAGGAGTAGGTCCCAAAATACTTCGTTTCTCTTATAATTTGCCTTTTGAAAATTTTGGTTAAAAAAATCCTTCTTATTGAGGATTTCTCTTCATTTTCCACGGAAAACGTATCCAAGTCATTACTTTGTTATGCTTCAGATGACCAAAATATAAAAATGTGGTTGTCGTTTTGTTTCTTTAATTTAATGGTGGGCAAGTATTAATATTAAAGAGTGAATGGAATGGTCTCGTTCTCAGGTAATTTGGCCTAATCTCACTGAAATAGTATAATGATTTATTGAGTCTATACAGTTCCAGTATATTCGTGAAATCCAATAATAAATAAGCCTCAAGTTCACCCAATGAAATGGTTTCTTGGTTTTTTTCTGAAACATAATTGGGGCTCGTTGAATAGGTGAGAAAAACTCTTCTTTATTTTAAAAATATTTTTCTAAGGGTGTAACCTTTTTTGAATTTGAGGATAACCTATATGAATCTAAAATTTAAAACTTCCATTTAGTGAATAGTTTAAGCGATGAATTCTTAATGGCTGAGGCCTTGGACGACAAGCTGGATGGCCTTGGAGAGCTTTTTGAAAGGTATAATGTAAATTTGTTTAACTTTTTTTTACGCTTATCCCATGACCATGACTTATCTCATGATCTTACCCAAAATGTTTTTTTCCGCTTATTAAAATATCGGAAATCTTATAAAAGGGGGAGCCGATTTAAACCATGGATATACCAAATGGCCAGAAATATTTATTACGATCATTATCGAAAGCATGTAGAAAAAAGAGATGAGTTTGTTAATGTTTCAGGGCTGGCTGAAGCGTGGTCTGACGAGGAGGATCTCTTAAAAAGAGAACAAATACATCTTCTAGAGAAGGCTATGTCTTTACTTTCAATTGAAAAACGGGAGGTTTTAATCATGAGTAGGTATCAGGGAATGAAGTATGAAGAGGTGGCTGAGGTCCTGGACTGCACAGTAAGTGCGGTAAAAGTTAAGGTACATCGGGCCATGAAAGAATTGAAGGAACTTTATTTCAAGCAGGTTTAAAAATTACCGTTATGGGAGATTGTTTTGAAGTGAAAGATTATTTGACCTCCTATTTGGAAGGAAGCTTAACAAAAGAGGAGGAAAAAAAAGTTGAAGAACATTTAGAGGATTGCCCTTCCTGTGAGGAGGAGTGCAAACAAATGAGAAAATTACTAGGATTAATGGGGTCTGCACCAAAAATATTGCCCGATGATTCTATTCGCTTTTCTTTTGAGCAGCTTTTAAATGAGGAAAAAACCAAGATTAGCCTTGAAAGGAAAAAGGAAAAAAGGGGAGCAATTGTTAGAACTCTATGGCCAAAAAATGGGCAACAATGGGCTGCCAGTGTTGCTATGCTTATTCTTGGACTTGGTTTGGGGTATTATGTGAGCAAACCTGCATTAGAATCTACTTTGTCTGAGGTTGAAGCTTTAAGACGGGAGATGACAGAAATGAAAGAAATGATGATGCTTACTAAACTAAATCAACCTCTGGCAAGTGATCGTCTTCAGGCTGTAAGTTATACCTATTCCATGGAAGAGGGAAATACCGAGGTGATTGAAGCCCTGATTAATACTTTAAATAATGACGGGAATGAGAACGTTCGGATGGCTGCCGTAGATGCCTTGGCTCACTTCTCAAATGATCAAAGAGCAAGAGAGGCCTTATTGTATGCTTTAAAACAGCAGGATGATCCCGCCATTCAGATCGCTATAATTGATGCGCTTGTAAAAATCAGGGAAAAAAAGGCCTTACCTCAAATGCAAAAGCTTTTAAAAGAAAAGGAACTTCATGAAGTAGTCAGAAATAAAGTGAAAGATGGAATTAGTAGCTTAATCTGACTTTGAATTAATAAACATTAAAAAAATAACTTAAGATGAAAAAAAGATTAATGGCAGTCCTGTTGGCTAGTATGCTAAGCGGACAATTATTGGCACAGGAATTTAAAAGTCGTTTAAAGGGTGAACTCAAAGATAAAATTGTCTACATAATCTTTGATAATAGCAATATTGAAGTGGAGGGGTATAATGGCGATGAATTGATCATAAAAGCTACGGGTTTTGAGCAACCACAAAAAGATGCAAGAGCAGCAGGTTTACAACCTCTTTATCGTAATGTAGCTGATAATACGGGGGTAGGCCTTTCGATAAAGGAGATTGGCAATGAACTAGTGATTGAAAAAGCCAGTCGACAAGACGTGAATTATAAAATAATGGTTCCTCAAAGTGTAAATCTTAAAATGGAAGAGGTTAACTGGAATTCTGATCGTGTTACCGTAAATAAATTAAGAGGAGAAGTAGAAGTGAAATCCAATGGAGCTGATATCGAAATGAGTGCTGTTAGGGGACCCGTAGTGGCCAAAACTACAAGTGGCGATATGGAATTGAAGTTTGCCTCCTTAAACCAAAATAGTCCCACCTCTCTAGTGGCCATTAGCGGTTTTATTGATGTCACTTTACCTGCGGCTTCAAAGGCAAATATGAAACTTTCTTCTATTTCGGGTGAGGTTTTTACCAATTTTGATTTGAGTTTTGGGGACAAATCTCAAAGAGACCTTAGCCGAGTTGGAGGTGGACAGACTATTAAAGGTTCCACTAATGGGGGAGGAGTAGAGGTATCCCTTAAAGCCATAAGTGGGAACATTTATCTAAGAAAAGCAAACTAAAAAAAATGTTACTTCATTTGTGGCAATCAATGAATTGGAGAAAGTGGTTATTACTATGTTTGCTACTTTCTTCATCCTACTGGCAGTTATGCCTTTGGAATACTGCCAAAAGTGAAGTGAATGAGATTCTGAAAGGATATGTGGTAGTGCCAGAGATAAACTGGTACAAATCTCCTGAAAATATGGAGGTGAACAAAAAAAGGAATTGTCCTTGTGTTTTTTCTC